>JAFUGY010000046.1 GCA_017469115.1 Oscillospiraceae bacterium | reverse complement strand
GACGATATCCCCAAGACCGATGGTATTCAGAATCGAATTCGCGGTGGACTCCATTACTTCAAGGCGGTCAAAGGCGTTGAGCAGGTTGGAGCCGGTGACGATGACGCAGTCATTTTCGACAATGGCAGCGGGATGCGTGGGCATAAACTCGTTAATGATGGCATCGGGATTCTTATAGATATCTTCATACGGGAGCTTCTTGACGTTGCGAAGCTGAATGTAGGATTCGGGAATGGTGCGGGCATCAAACCTTGCATCCGTCACGGCAAAGGCCATGGCGTGAACCGGGTGAGCCAGGAGAATGGCATTGACGTCGGGATGAGCTTCATAGATCTTCTGATGCATGCCTACGGCACGGGAAGGCTCCTTGCCGACTTCTTTAAATCCCGCCTTTATTCTTACGAGATCCTCTTCCTGCAGGTAAGCTCTGTCAAGCCCGTAAGGAGTGATGAGGAAGCTGCCGTCGGAAAGGCGGACGGAGTAGGTGCCGTGCGTAGCCGTGAAGAGCCCCATGGTGTAGGAACGGTGGATGAGCGTGATCATATCCCGGCGGGCTGCCAGCTCTTCGGAGGTGTGGGAGTTGGGGATAAAATCATCCATCTTGGAGCGGAAGTTGCTCTCGCCGCTGAGATAGGCATTCTCCGGCAGGGCGTGGATGCCGCCGAGCTTGTTGGCAAGAATCTCGAGCTGAGCGGTATAGTTGAGAGTCTCAAACCGCTGGAAGGCTGTGAACATATCGGGTGCCCCGACGCACACGCCGTGATTTTCGAGAATGGCGATGTCGCATCCGCGCTCAAAAACCTTTCCGATCTGCTCGGCAAGGGCTTCGCTGCCCGGCACATCATAGGTGGCAATCTGCACATCACGGCAGATCTGGCGGACAGTGGGGAGAAGATCAAGGTTGGGCGTCTTGCGGACGACGGAGAAAGCTACCAGTGCAGGCGGATGTGCATGCAAAACAGCGCTCAGATCCGGGCGCATTTTATAAACAGAGAGGTGGAATGGCAGCTCAGAAGAGGGCTTGTGCGGGCCTTCCATCGTGCCGTCCGGGTGAACGCAGATAATGTCTTTTCTCGTAAGCGTGCCTTTGTCTACAGAACCCGGCGTGATCCAGACGTTACCGTCGGAATCTTTAATGGAGAGATTGCCGCCGGACATGGTGGTCATTCCCTTGTCATAAATGCGCTGCATAAACATGACAAGCTGGTCTGCAGGATGGATATATTGGATGTTCATTCGCTTTCTCCTTCTCAATAAGTATTCACAAAATCAAAGAACACCCGGCCGATCATAGCCGGGCGTTCTCAGTTTATCCTGTCGTCAAGGGGATGTCAACAACTTTTTTATCCTTTTGCTGCCAGAAAATCCGTAACAGCCTGCTGTGCTTTTTCGCAAGCCTGCTCCGCTGTCAGCTCACCGCGGAAGAAGGCGTCAGCCTGCTGCTCCACGAGGGTGTTGAGCCCCTCGATCATGACCTGGCTGCGGGTGGTGGTTTCGATCAGTTCGAGAAGCTGATCGGCATCCTGCTGAGAGAGGGCATAGATGGGAACTTCTTCCCCCTTCGCATTGTAGACAAAGGAGCGCACTTCGGGGATGGGTTCGCCGGCTTCATCCAGAATCGGATTTCCGTCTGCATCCGTGCGATAGCGCATCTGCATCATTTCTTCAATCTTTGCCTGCAAGGCGTTGCGATTGGAAGGGAGATAATACTGCGTCTGCTGATATTCCGCCGTGAAGTAACGGCTCAGGAACTGCCAGGCAACCTCTTTGTTGGCTGAAGAAGCACCGATGCCGAAGCCCTGTTCCAGAACAAAACAGTTGCCTGTGCCCGAAGAAACCGGATAACCGATGTAAGTGTAAGGAGAACCGTCGAACGTGGAAGCAAAATAGAGAGCATCGTAAACGTTAGCCACATAAGCCCCGTAGAGAAGCTGGCTGCCGTTTGCAACAGAAACCTGATCGGAATCGGTTTCATAAGAGTAGTTAGACCAGTCATATTCCAGCGGGAACTGACCTGCAAAGGTGAGAAGATCGAGGAAGTCACCGTTTTCAAAGCTGCAGGTGCCGGCAGCAAGATCCACATAACGGTTGAAATCGAGGGCAAAGCAAGCGCTGAACACTTCCGAAGCGGTGGTATAAATGCTCAGGGCATGGGCACCCGGATGGGAAGAGAGCGCATTGCGGAAGTCCCGATACGTCCAGCCCGGATGCTCGCCGACAACGTCGCTCTTCCCCAGAAGCGTATTAATGCAGGCACCGGAGTCGGTGGAATACAGTTTGCCGTTCAGCTCTGCTGCAGCAAGGATATTGGGGAAGAAATCACTGCGCTGCATCGTATCGGAGGCATCCAGATAGGGATACAGATCTTCCAGAACGCCGTGTTCGGCAAGAAGCGGAACATCGAGAGAGTTGAGGGCGATGAGATCTGGTGTTACCTCTCCGCTCAGGAGATCTTCCTGGAGCTTTTTGATACCGGCATCCCACTGCTCATTTGTATTGTAAACGGAATAATCCAGAATATCGATATGACAGGTATCACTGTTGCGGTTGAAAGAAAGCACATCGGCACGTTTGTCATAATCCAGCCATGGAGTGGCAAAAGTGAGGTGGGTCTTGCCGTCAGAAGTGCCGTCAGGATTGCGGGAAACAGTGAAAATCTGATAATCAGGCACAAGATTCTCCAGATCGGCCGGGCCATCCGCTCCGTTGCGCTCGTCAACGCGGCCATCCACCAGACCGATGACGGTGCCGTCATCTTTGACGTACAGTTCCCCGTTCACCTCAACCGCCACATCGAGATTGAGCCAGTTGAAGAGGACCGCCTTTTCCCTGCTGCCCGGCTTCACGCCAAAGAAGTTGGAGCCGTTGGAATAGCAAAGCGGAATCTCCTCGTTGCCGGGAATCACTTGATACGCATCCGAAGGAAGCGCCACCGCCTCGGAGACAGCGCCTGTCTTTGCATCGACGGGATAAAGCATCATTCCCTCATCCGCCCAGGCGGTGAAACCGAGAGACCCGTCACGCGAGGAAAGAATGCAGTCGGGGTAAACGGAGAGGTTTGTAATCCAGTTGGCAACGCCGTCTTTCATGTCAATCGAGAGGAGCTTGTTGCCCATCGCGCAAATGGCATTGCCGCCGGCATCGGCAGCGAAGGAGCCGATATAGTCCTCCTCCAGCGTGGGGATCAGGGTGACGGAAGCTTCCGTGCCGTCGGCATTCAGATGACGGAGATAATATTCATGGGAATAGTGATAGGTCTGCCAGAATTCGTCATCTTCCCGGGTGAGGGTAGGATCATCATTCCAGTTCTCGGAAAACACCGCAAGCTCGGCAAAAGATCCATCGGGCAGAGGCTCTATAGACTGCATATAGCATTCAGCCTCATAGGAGTATTTTCCGGAATGCTCCCGCTCCATGGTATAGGGGGTATAAGCAAGCTTCTGCGCGCTGCCGTCGTAAGAGATAAACAGCAGCACGGGAGCGTAGACGTCAAACTGGCCTTCATATTCTTCCACAGCGCCATCGGGGATTTCCCTGCCGATGAGCTCAGAGCCGGTGCAGTAGATGCCCTGATCGCTATAGCCGATGGCATAGATGTATCGCACGTTGGTGCCCGAAAAATCAACCTTCGTGAAGCTGGCGGAATAGCCGCTGCTGCTCTCCTCTGCTGCCAGCGCCTCGTGAGGGGCAAGCCCGGGCAGAAGGGAGAAGACAAGGGTAAGGGCAAGCAAAACTGCAAAAAGACGAATCCGTTTTTCTTTCATCATAAAACTCCTTTTCTTTTTATTTCATCATCCGTTGTTCATTCAAAGGCAATTGCTTAACATCAAGATCAAGATTTTCTTTCAGCCAGGTAACCGTATGGGCAGAGTCCATCTCAACGGAAAAGTATAAGCTGTAGAATACGCGGGAGGAATAGTAATAGGGAATCTTGCCGGGCGCAGTACCCTCCGGTCTCCCGGAAAGATCGATGCTGACGGAGGTATCGGAATGCTGTTCATCCGCTTCCTCAAACAGATAGTTCCGGCCGATCGTCCCTTCCTCCATATCCGGCAGGATGGCGTTGCAATAAAGATCATAAGCCTGGTCAGCCGTGATGACAACTTCATTCTGCCGATGATAGTCATACTGATCCTCGTAAACATCGGTATAAACGAAGCCTCTGCTGATGTTTTCGGGAATCACTTCCACGTTGGACTGGTTGCGGGCGAGGATGGCTTCGGGGCGGTTGAGGAGCTCCTGCACCTGATAGAGATCACCCCGGGATTCATATTCTTCCGAACCGGATGCCAACCTGTAGGTGCGGTGAAGGGTTTTTCCGTTTTTCAGAAGATATTCAAAGTTTACCTGAGTTCCATAGGTTGTGTCAAGCTTCTTTTCCTGCTCGGCTTTATGATCGATGATGGTGCGGTGAAGGGCAACGGCATCGGCAATATTCTGCGCATCTTTCATAACGGAAGAGCCATAGGTAGACAAGTCAACCGATTCAACTTCACTAGGATCCGGCAGGCGAGTTTCATAACCGAGAATGTCCTTTTCACAGCAGATAGAGAACACCAGCAGAATCGCCCAGGCAACCAGAAGCCCTTTCCAGTGAGAGGAAAAGACGTGCATGGTCCGCTGTATCAGCACCTCTGCTGCAAAATAGCCGATAAAGGCCCCGATCAGCAGCAAGGCAGTTGCAAGAATCGCAGCCGGCCCGGAATGCAGGGTTTGATCAAAAAATTCTCCCGTGACAACGCTTGCCAGCACCAGCGCCGTGCCGAAAGCCATGCAATATTTGAAAACCGGTTTGAGAACCGGGATGGCGACGGTATCTCCCGCAGCCTCCATCCGGCGCTTCCGGTAAAGCAGAAGCGCAAAAACGAGAGAAACAACGCCTGCGATGCAATAGATCGTTAAGGAAGAAAGATTCGTAATCGAGTAAGCGCTTGTTCCCTTCTCCGGGTTTTCGCCGGTATATGCCACGACGAGGCGAAAGAGAACGATCTGCCCGGGAGAGAGAGCGGAGATGCTCTGCGAGGTAGGTGAATATCCGTAAAGGAAAGTGCCGAGGAGGGAATGCAGCGCGTTTTCCACCACGACGGCAGTAAAATTCAAGACCAGATACACAAGCGGCAGGATAAAGAGGCTGCCGGTGAGCATGGCACAGAAAACGGCAAAACCGTAAAACGCCACATTGCCCATCACAGCCATCCTGAGCCAAAGGAGGATCAGCCCATCGGACGCGATGTTGCCAAAGAGGACCTGGGCAAGCAGAGCCGTCAGGCAGTCGGCTAGCAGCATGGGCACAAGCCCGGTGAGGGCAAACGTGCAGAATACCGTTTCACGCCGCACCGGATAAGAATGGATCATGCCGCAGGTGCGGCTGTTGCAAAGATAGCCGAAAACTGCCGTCACAACCACAATACAGGCGAAAAAGGAGATCTGTGGAGCCACACAGGCACTGTTGAGAATCTGCTGCGTCACAAAATTGGAAAATTCCGCATCGATCCCGCGCCAGGTCTGAATGTTGCTGTTTACCGCCACCGGGAACTGAAAGAGAATCAGCGCCAGATAAGCAATCCACACCGGCCAGCAGCGATGCATGAGATTGCGGGAAAGGCCTTTATGAAAGAATGATATTTTTGATTGCATGATGCTCTCCTCCCAGTTCATAGATAAAGATTTCTTCAAGCGACAGGGGCAGCACATCCATGAAAACCGGATCGCATGCGGTGATGCGCTGCGAGATTTCCTCCGGTTTTCCGCGCAGAATCAGCTGCTGCACTCTTCCCACCGTGGATTGATGGAGAACCGTGAGCCCTTCCGGAAGGCTCTTTCCCTCCGGGAATACCACCTGAATTTTCACCATGTTCTCCTGCAGATCCGATAAGCTGTGCTCCAGGAGCATTTTGCCGTGATCCATCATGCCGACGTGGTCGCACACATCCTCCAGCTCGCGGAGGTTGTGAGAAGACACCAGCACCGTGACATTCCGCTCCGCCACTTCCGAGAGCAGAATGCTCCAGATCTGACGGCGCATCAGGGGATCCAGCCCGTCCATCGGCTCATCCAGCAGCACGAAATCCGGCGCAATGGAGAGCGCCAGCCAGAAAGCTGCCTGCTTCTGCATCCCCTTGCTGAATTTGCGGATAGGCTTTTTCGGATCGAGCTCAAACGCCTGCCCGAGTTTTTCAAAGCGATCCTCACGGAAGGTGGGATATACCTCGCGGAAGAGCTTTTTCATTTCCAGCATGGTAGCCTGTGTATAAAAGAAAATATCATCGGGGATATAGGCAATGCGCGCTTTGAGGGCTGTGTTTTCAAACACCGGCTGATCGTCAATGGTGATTTCTCCCTCATCCTGCCGGTAAATCCCCGCGAGGCAGCGGATGCAGGTGCTCTTTCCTGCTCCGTTGGGCGCCACGAGCCCATAGACTGCGCCTTGCGGAACGGTGAGATGAAGCCCGTCCAGCGCGCGAACTCCGTCAAAGGTTTTGACAAGATTGCGAACAATGATTTGATCTGTCATGAATCGTATTCCTCCTTGATCAGATGAACGAGGGTGCTCTCCTCCGTGCCGACCTGTTTCAGCTCCGGCAAAAGAGAACGAAAACGCGTAAGCAGCTCTTCCCGGCGGGCGGAAACCGCTTCTTCCCGGTCAGCCACAAAACTGCCTTTGCCGGGTACGGAGGCGATGTATCCTTCCGCCTCCAGCTCACGGTATGCCCGTTGAATGGTATTGGGATTGATGGTGAGAGACGATGCCATCTCCCGCACCGACGGCATCTTGCTCCCTGCCGGCAGCACCCCGGTAATGATAAGCTGGCGGAACCCGTCACGAACCTGTTCGTAAATCGGGCGCCCGTCACGATAATTGATGCTTATCATGAATTGTATCTCCTCCAAGTATGAATTAACTGTACTAATTGAATTAGTACAGTTAATATACACCATCCTACACGCTTTGTCAACTCTCTTTTTTGAATCTAAAAAAACCGGCAGTGTAAAACTACCGGGAAGAGCTCATCTTGTTCTGTTGTTTTTCTGGTAAAGCGCCCAGAGGCCTTTCAGGAGAAGATCTTCATCGCAGACAATCTCATGCTTGCAGCATGCAATCACAGAGGAAGCAAGCGACCCCGTTGCGATATGGAAGCACTTCTCGCCGAGCTCTTCTTCCATGCGGTCTATCATCCCGTCGATCATCGAGGCCGTGCCGAGAATGGCGCCGGATCGCATACAGTCCACCGTATTGGTAGCGATGCATCTGGCCGGTCTGGCAATATAAATATCCGGAAGAAGGCTTGTGCCGGAAGCAAGAGCCGAAAACCCGAGCCTGACACCCGGCAGGATCGCCCCGCCGCGAAAACTCCGTTTTCCATCCACCACCGTAATGGTGGTTGCCGTGCCCATATCGATGATAACAGCCGGCACAGTGTAGCACGAAATCACTGCAACCGCTCCAACAGCCATGTCAGCCCCAAGCGTCGTCGGATCATCGATTTTCACATTGAGGCCGGTTTTGATACCCGGGCCGACGATCAGGCTTCGCTTCCCGCTCAGTTTTTCAATTGCTTCGGCGACAGACGCCGTACAGGAGGGCACAACCGAAGCGAGGATCGCGCCTTCCAGTTCCTCCGCCTGAACAGAGACGAGGCCAAGCAGTTCTCTGATTTTGATGGCGTTTTCTTCCCTTGTGGCATGAACTTCCGTTCTCATCCGGAGGGTGTGCAGGATTTTTCCTTCTTCGATACAACCGAGAACCGTGTTGGTATTGCCGACGTCAACAGCAAGAATCATAACACGCCTCCTCGGAGATCATTCCCCGGGTGTGCCGGTGAGCACTTTGCCGATATTCCACAGATAGGCTGCCTGTCTGGCCGCTTCTTCCCGTCCGGCATCGCTGCGGTATTCCACTTCGGCAGTATGCCTGTCGCAATCCATGCAGGCCACGTAAAAACACCAGCCGTTTTCCTCTTCCAAAAGGGCGCTGCCGCCGCAGTAGGGGCAATCCTGCAGATCGAGAAGATGATAAAATTCCTGTTTGGGTTGGTTTTCCATAAAGGCACTCCTTTATTCAGATTCTTTTTCGATGAGTCCGGCATAGATCGCTGTGCCGATATCCTGCACGCTGCCGTAACGGTCATTGCCATAGTTTGAGAGGAGGATCACGGCAATGCCGCGATCACGGTCGATGAGGAGGAAGGAGGCATAATGCCCCGTCTCCCCTGCATGCCAGATGACGTTGCCGGAATTCCACACATTCCAGAAGTAGCCGCATGAATTTTCCGCATTGATCTCAACCATCGGCATGGCCGCCAGGGATAGATAGCTCTGCTCTCCGTTGAGATAAAGGCGCGCGTACGCTACCATATCTCCGATGGTGGAAGTGAGACCGTCTGACGCGAGATAGGCATCGGTGTCTTTCCATACCCAGCCGTGCTCCACACTCTTCTCGAGGGAGACGAAGGTATGGCGAAGCCCAAGCTCTTCCTGGGCAAAAATGGTGAGGATGCTGTAAAAATCCACATCATACACCTGTGAGATCACAGCTCCCGCCGCTGCTGCGCCGAAGTTGGAATAGGAATAATAGTACGGTGGTTCATACGTCAGCTTGAAAGAACGCATCTGACCAACCAGATTGTTTGCCGAGATGCCGGTATAAGGATTCTTATCGGTGAGGTCGTTGCCGGAAATACCGGGAGCATAATCGGCATAGGCGGAGGAATGCGTCAGAAGTTCGAAAACGGTAGGCGAATAGACGGCACGGGAAATCGGCAGCAATTCGGCAATCCATTCATTGGGAGAGAGCTTTCCATCCTCTACAGCCCGTGCAGCAATCGCTCCGGTAAAGGTTTTGGTAAGATCTCCGATTTCATAAAACCGGTCCGGCACGGGAATGGCCACACCGTCATGCCCGCAGGCGGTGATCTCCGTTTCTTCGGGCGTGATGACGGCAATCGTCACCTCGGCGTCCGGTTTGTTGCGTGTATAGACACGAAGCTGATTCTCAACGCCCATCGGAATCGGAACCCGGGTAAAGACGGCGATGCCGATGCCCAGCCCAAGGACCAGGACCGTGATCAGCGTGAAGATCAGCAATCTTTTCTGTTTCATCAAAACACCTCTTCGTGTTTCATTTTACCATATTCCTCTCCTTTCGGCAAGCTTTGCTTGACATATCGCCCCTCGAGTGATAAATTATTAGGGCAAAAGCGATAAGCCGGTGTGGTGGAATGGTAGACACAAGGGACTTAAAATCCCTCGTTGGCAACAACGTGCCCGTTCGAGTCGGGTCACCGGCACTGCGTCAGAATAACACCATTAGGTCACCAAACGCCGCAAGCGGCGTCAGGTCGACCGATGGTGTTATTCTTCCTTTTCCATCACGAACCCACGTTGTTGGGCTTCGTGATGGTTTTTCATCTCTGTTGTAAAAAATTCTTGTGTTTCCCGAATGACTATACTATAATAACCAAGGTTTAAAACTGAATATCGCAAAACCGAAATTCTCACCCACAGCGCCGGCGGTCGGCGCGCACATTGACCCCGAATCGGGGCAGTGATGAAAGGAGTAACCCTATGAAAAAAAGAATTTTGGCCCTCATTCTCGTGCTGGCACTGAGCGTTTTACCCGCATGCGGAAAAACAGCGGAACCCGTCAGCACCCCGGAAACAACCGCTGCTCCGGCTGAAGCAGCAACTCCTGCTCCCACAGAAGCAGTACTGACCGGGCGGGCAGCCACGAATGAGATCAACATTGGAATCGCACAGGATTTCGATAGTCTTGACCCCGATACGATGACGGCGGCAGGAACCAAGGAAGTCATGTTTAACGTATTTGAAGGGCTTGTCAAGCCCTCTTCAGACGGTGAAATTGTTCCTGCAGTCGCATCCGACGTCGTAAAATCGGACGACGGCCTGACCTATACCTTTACGCTTCGTCAGGGCGTCAAGTTCCATAACGGCAACCCGGTGACGATGCAGGATGTTGTTTTTTCTGTAGAACGTCGCTGGAATTCCGACGATGCGGCGGCTATCCTTGCAGCCCTGTCCGTTATCGATCATCTTGACCACGACGACTCCACATTGACCATCACGCTTTCCGAGCCCAGCAATGAGTTCCTTGCCGCTGTGATGAATGCCTATATTCTTCCGGCTGATTATGATGCGCAGGCAACTGCCCCTGTCGGGACCGGCCCGTACAAATTCGTCTCCCGCACCGTACAGGACAGTCTGGTCCTCGAGCGTTTTGCGGACTATTGGGGCACGCCGGGCAAGCTGGATAAGGTGACCTTCAAGATTCTTGAAAACGCCGAAGGGCTTGTGCTCGGTCTGCAGAGCGGAGCATTGGATCTCGTTGCCCATCTGAGCAGTGATCAGACGGTGCAGCTCAATTCCGATGACTTTGCCATTCAGGAAGGCAGCATGAACCTCGTTCAGGCGCTTTATCTCAACAACGCGGAAAAACCATTTGACGATGTTCGCGTCCGTCAGGCACTGTGCTATGCCGTCGACAAGCAGGCTGTGATTGACCTCGCCTTTGACGGATACGGCATTCCCCTCGGAACTTCCATGTTCCCCTCTTTCAGCAAATATTATGATGATACCCTGACGGATTATTACACCCTGAATGTGGAAAAAGCAAAGGAACTGCTCAAAGAAGCCGGATATCCGGACGGTTTTGAAATGACCATTACCGTGCCGAGCAACTACACCCCGCATGTCAACACGGCAACGGTTCTCGTGGAGCTGCTGCGTGAAATCGGCGTGAAGGCAACGGTGCAGCCGGTTGACTGGAGCACCTGGCTGGAAGAAGTTTACAGCAATCGTAACTTCCAAAGCACGGTGACTGGTCTGACCAGCGACAACATGACAGCCCGCAAGCTTCTGGAACGCTTCGGCAGCAAAGTTGGAAACAACTTCACCAATTATTCCAACAAGGAATATGATGAAATCCTTTCCAAAGCCCTGAGTGAAACAGACGATGCCGCTCAGACGGAACTTTATCGTTCTCTGGAACGTAACCTCACGGAAAACGCGGCAAATGTTTACCTGCAGGATATGGCAGATCTGGTCGCCATGCGCAACGGGCTTGAAGGCCTCACCTTCTACCCGATTTACGTGCTTGATGTTTCCACGTTGAGCTGGGCAAAATGAGCGGAGCTCTGCAATATACGGCAAAGCGGATTCTTCTGCTTGTTCTTACCATGATACTGGTCTCTTTTTTGACCTTTCTGGCTTTTGAACTGGTCTCGGGCGATCCTGCCCGCACCATGCTCGGAACCGAAGCAACGGAAGCCCAGGTTTCTGCCTTACGGCAGGAACTTGGGCTTGATCGGCCGTTCTTCACCCGTTATTTCAGCTGGTTAGGCGGATTCTTTTCCGGTAATCTGGGCGTATCTTACAGTTATCGGCAGAATGTCTGGGATCTGATCGGCTCCAAACTGGAACTGTCTCTTCTGTTGAGTTTCATCAGCTTTCTCCTCATAGCTGTTGTTTCGATTCCGCTCGGAATCTATTCCTATCGGTTCACAGGGTGGTTTGCCGATTGGCCGCGCACCACACTCAACCAGCTTTGTATGGCTGTGCCGCCCTTTTTTATGGGGATTCTGGTATCCTGGTGTTTCGGAATTGTCCTGAGGTTGTTTACCCCGGGGGATTTTCCGGGATTGCGGGTGAATTTTGCTGCATCCCTCAGGCATCTCTTTTTTGGGGCAATCTGCCTGAGCATTCCCCGTATCGCCATGACGGTGCGTATGCTTCGCGCTACTGTGATTTCGGAGATGAACAAGGCTTATGTTCGCACTGCCATCAGCCGGGGCAACGACAGAAAAAGCGTGCTGCTCCGCCATGTGCTGAAAAACTCCATGGTCTCCGTCGTAACCTTTCTGGGGCAGACGCTGGCCGAACTGGTGGGAGCCGGCATCGTTGTGGAACAGGTTTTGGGAATCCCCGGTCTGGGCCGGTTTCTCGTAACGTCGATTTCCCATCGGGACTATCCCGTCGTCCAGGCAATTGTTGTGCTTCTGGCGTTCTGGGTTGTTCTTTCCGGCACAATAGCGGACCTTGTAAACCAGGCAATCGACCCGCGGCTGCGCATCACGGCAGGAGGTGGGCTGACGTGAAAAAGAAACGGAACGGTTATCTCCTGGCCGGCCTGATCATCACCGGCCTGATGCTCCTCCTGACAGTGATCGGTATCTTCTGGACGCCTTATAGTCCGACAGCCATGAAATACGGCCGTTTTCAGCCGCCGACCCTGCAGCATCTCTTCGGAACCGACAACTTTGGGCGGGATATCTTCAGCCGGGTGATGAAAGGCAGCGGCACAACCCTTGCCATTGCGCTCTCCACCGTTTCCATCGGTGCCGTCATTGGAACCATCGTCGGTGCGGTGACGGGCTACTTCGGCGGTCTGGTGGACGACGTGCTGATGCGCCTGAACGATGCGCTGACGGCGTTCCCGAGTTTTCTTTTGGCCCTGCTGGTCGTCAGCCTTGTGGGTCCGGGGAAAAAATACAGCGTGATTCTCGCGCTCGGGCTGGTCTTCATTCCGAGCTTTGCCCGCGTCATGCGGACGGAGTTTGCCACGCTTCGAAACCGAAATTATATTACCCGCGCCCGGCTGATGGGCGCATCAGCCTTTCGCATTCTGTTTATCCATCTTTTGCCGAACACACTCCGCGTCCTGCTGCCGGCCTTTACCATCGGGTTTAACAACGCCGTGCTGGCAGAAGCGAGCATGAGCTTTCTCGGCATCGGCGTTACTCCGCCGGATGCATCCCTCGGCTATATGCTCTCCGAAGCCCAGGCCATGCTGAAAGCAGGGCCCTGGTATGCCATCTGCACAGGCTGCACCATCGTGCTGCTGATTTTCGGCGTCGGGCTCATCGGCGAAGGGCTGCAGAGTGCTAACCGGGAGGTGAGCTGACATGCTGGAAATCCGTGATTTGCATGTAAAGTTCCACAACCGAAACCGCGAAGCGGTCGGAGGAATCTCTCTGACAATCCATGACGGAGAAATCGTCGGCCTGGCCGGAGAGAGCGGATCGGGGAAATCGGTCACCGCGATGAGCATTGCCGGGCTTCTTCCGCGCAAACAATGTTCTTACCGGGGTGACATTCTGCTCAACGGAAAGGATCTCCTCCATGCCGACCGCAGCCAACTCCGCAAACTCCACGGCAAGGAAATCGGTGTGGTCTTTCAGGAACCCATGAGCTCCATGGATCCCCTGATGCGCATCGGGGAACAGGTCGGTGAAGTGCTGCGCATCCACACAAAGCTCACTGCTTCTCAGCGGCGTGAAAAAGCATTGGAGGCGATGGCCTCTGTTGAGCTGGAAGATCCCGAAAAAGTTTATCGGAGCTATCCTCATGAGCTCTCCGGTGGGATGCTGCAGCGCGCCATGATTGCAGCAGCCATTGTGAGCGAGCCGAGTCTCCTTCTGCTGGATGAGCCGACCACCGCACTGGATGTTACCATTCAGGCACAGATACTCGAACTGCTCAAAAAAATCAATCGGGAAAAAGGAACCTCCATGCTGCTCATCTCGCATAATCTCAACATTATGCGCAAGCTCTGCACCCGCGTGGCCGTGATGCAGCGGGGGCTGCTGGTAGAAACCGGAAACACAGCTGACGTCTATGAACATCCGCAGCATCCATACACGAAACAGCTGATCGATGCAATCCCCACCCGGGAAGGGAGACAGAAATGGCAGAGAACCTGATTTTAGAAGTGCAGCACGTCTCTGCCGGATATCACGAGAGCGGGCTTTTCGGCCGCAGCTCCTATGAAGAAGTCCTGCACGACGTCAGCTTTACCGTGCATCAGGGAGAAATCGTCGGGCTCGCCGGGAAAAGCGGAACGGGGAAATCCAGCCTCACGAGGGTGATTCTCAGGCTTCTGGAACCCTCCCGGGGCCGCGTAATCCATCATGCCGGCAAGCCGCAGATCGTCTTTCAGGATCCCTACAGTTCGCTCAATCCCGTGTACACAGCGGAATGGTCGGTAGAAGAACCTCTCAAGATTTCCGGGCAGTATACCGCTGCCGAGCGGAAACGGATGGTACACGAAATGCTGGAGCAGGTCGAGCTGCCTCGTGAATGCTGGTCAGCCCGGCCGGATGAACTCTCCGGCGGACAACGCCAGCGCGTCAGTATCGCCGCGGCCCTGATTCAGAAGCCCCGGTTTCTGATTGCAGATGAACCGGTGAGTGCCCTGGACGTGACCATTCAGGCGCAGATTCTTAAACTTTTGCTTCAACTCCGCAAAGAGCTCGATTTGAGTTATCTTTTCATTTCCCACGACCTGAACGTCGTGTATCAACTCTGTGACAGCGTGCTCATCATGAACGACGGCCGCATTGTGGAGCAAGGCCCGGTGGAAGACGTTTACAATCATCCGAAAGAGGAATACACCCGGCAGCTCCTCGCTGCCGCGATGTGAGGAAGTGTTTATAATGATCCGGTATCTCGCAGATCTGCATTTTGATTACAACAGCATCATCCCCTACGACAACAGGCCTTTCGACAGCGTGGAGCAGATGAATGAGACGCTGATTTCCAACTGGAATCACACCGTCACCGATCCGGAGGATCTCACCTGGATTCTCGGTGATTTCTGCAGCGGGGATGCCGGGCGATGGCGCTCTGTTCTGAGCCGTCTGAACGGTCGGAAAGCATTGATCGTCGGCAACCATGATGATCCTGAAGCGGTAGACGGTGTGAGGGATCTCTTTGAGGAGGTGGCGGAATACCGTGAAATTCTCGATCAGGGCAGACATGTTGTCCTCTGCCACTACCCCATCATAGCCTTTCACAATCATTATTTCGGCTGGTATCATCTTTACGGGCACGTTCACACCTCTTATGAATGGAACGTAACGGAAAACGCTAAACGTCTTCTGAAGAAGCTTTACGTCCGGGATGACGTTTGCCAGATGGCAAATGCCGGTGCCATGCTGCCGAACATGAACTACACCCCAAGAACACTTGATGAAATTTTCTCCGTCACAAACTGATCCAATCCAGCCTTTTGGGGCTGGTTTTTTATGAGGAAACAGATGCAAAACAAATGGTATCGTCTGGACACGGCAGCACTCATTTTTCCCGCTACCCGGCGGCATGACTGGGCCAACGCCTTTCGCGTATCTGCCTGTCTGACCGAAGATGTGGACGCGAACCTCCTGCAGCAGGCAGTGGATGAGCTGCGGCCGCGCTTCCCTTCCTACTACGTAGCGCTGCGCAAGGGCGTATTCTGGTATTATCTGGAGGAAAGCACAGAGCGCGTGCTGGTACAAAAAGATTATGCTTATCCCCTTACCTTCATGAGCAGCCGTGAGCTTCGCCATAACTGCATGCGGATACTGGTGTACAAAAACCGAATTGCTGCAGAATTCTTCCATTCCCTGACGGATGGACGGGGAGGCAGTGTTTATCTTTGCAATCTGGTAGCCCGTTATCTGGAACGGAAAGAAGGAATCACAATCCCTCATGAGGGGCTGATCCGGGATCTGAACGAAACTCCGCCGCCGGAGGAACTGGAAGACAGTTTTCTGAAAAATGCAGCGGAGGTAGCCGCAGGGCGAAAGGAGGAACACTCCTATCACCTGCACGGCACGCGCGAAAAACGCGGATTCAGAACGCTCACAACCGGCATTGTAGAAACCCGGTCTCTGCTGGATACCGCCCACCGCTATGGCGTGACTGTGACGGCGCTGATCGCTGCCGTGATGACTGAAAGCGTTATCGCAATCCAGGATGCTGAAGTCGTCCGCAGGCGTCAGCGTCCCGTGAAGATCACCATTCCTGTGGATTTGCGCCGTCTTTACGGCAGCCGGACACTCCGTAACTTCTCTTTGGTTCTGAATATCGGGGTAGATCCACGCTATGGCAGCTATACGCTGGAGGAACTGTGCCGCAGCATTTATCATCAGCTCAGTGCCGCTGCTACCCCTCAGGTGATGGCGGGAATGATTGCAGCAAACGTCCAGCCTCAGCAACTTGTATCGCTCCGGCTGGCACCCGTCGTGATCAAAAACCTGGTAATGGACGCAGTATACCGGCAAAGCGGCGAGAGCGGCGGATGCCTTAATATCTCGAATATTACAAATCTGCCACTTCCGGAAGTCATGTTCCGGTATGTTTCGCGTATGGAATTTATCATCGGCCCGCAGCGCAGCTATCCCAACAACTGTTCGGTCATGAGTTTCGGAGGCAAAACCTATATCAACATGATTCGCAACATCCGTGAATCCGAGCTGGAACGGCGCTTCTTTTCCAGATTAGTGGAAATCGGAATTGCTGTGGATATTGAGTGTAACAGGAGATAAGTTATGTATTGTGTGAAATGCGGTGTCAGGCTGCAGGATGGCGTCGAACGTTGCCCGTTGTGCGATACGCCGGTCTGGAATCCTGAACCGACCGAAGAATACCACAACTATCCGGACACATTTCCGCAGCAGCATCGGGAATCCGGGATTCCGGGTGCAATTGCGTTGACGGTAGTCTGTACCATCGCATGCATTGTCACACTAACGGTGTGCTTCAATCTTTACGGAACCCTTCGCTGGGGCGGTTATGTGGTTTTCGCTCTGGTGCTGTTCTATGTCATTGCGGCACTCCCCCTCTGGTTTCGCGAACCCAAAGGCGAGGTTTTTATCCCGATCGATCACGCAGCCGCTGCATTGTATGTGCTGTATATCTGCCACAAAACCGGAGGGCATTGGTATTTAAGCTTTGCGCTGCCTGTGATTCTGTGCAGCTGTATCCTTTCAACGGCCTTGATTTGTCTCTTAAAATATGTGAAACACGGAAGAGTTTTCATTCTGGGTGGATTTCTGTTGGCTTTGGGAGGCTTCACGGTGCTGGTTGAATTCTTTGAACACCTCAGTTTTGGCTTTCGGATGTTTCGGTGGAGCCTGTATTCTTTCGCGGGTTTCGGATCGGTCGGGTTGTTTTTCCTGATTGCCGGCATGATTCCGCCCCTGCGTCAGGGGATACAGAAACGTTTTTTCTTCTGAGGAAATGCCATGAAAAAACATCTGTTTTTGACCGAAAAGCGAAAAATACCTGTAGGCGATCACAGCATCCGTTTGTTGATCCTGCGTCCGTTGGAGAAACATGAAAAACCTGTTCCGGGCGTTCTGTGGATCCATGGCGGAGGATACCAGTCCGGCTCTGCAAAAGATATTTTTGTGACCAGAGCTCTGTCTCTCGTGGTTAAGTTCGGCGCCGTCCTGGTCGCGCCGGATTACCGCCTCTCAAAAAGGCATCCCTATCCCGCTGCTCTTTGCGACTGCTGGGCCGCGTTGTTGTATCTGAAGGAACATGCCGAAGAACTGGGTGTTCGCTCGGATCAGATTATGGTTGGCGGTGAAAGTGCAGGCGGAGGCATGGCAGCAGCACTGTGCATGCTGGCACGCGATACAGGAGAAGTAAACATCGCCTTTCAGATGCCGCTCTACCCCATGCTTGACGACAGAGATACCCCATCTTCAGCGGATAACCATGCACCGAACTGGAACAGCAAACGCAACCGCAAAGCCTGGAAGCGCTATCTGCGGGATGCCTGCGGGACAGATCTGGTCTCCTGCTATGCAGCGCCTGCCCGCTGCCGGGATTATCACGGTTTACCACCCTGCTACACCTTTGTCGGAGATATTGAACCTTTCTATTGTGAAACAGTGGATTATGTGCATCATTTGCAGGAGGCCGGTGTACGAGCTTCGGTTGACATATATCCCGACTGGTTCCACGCCTATGATCTTTTCTTTCCAACCAAAAAAATTGTTCGCGAAGCGATAGCACGTTTTGAAGAACAGGTCCAGTATGCCATTGAAAATGACTTCGCTCCCCAGCGTTAACTCTGATATCGTTCTGAAAGATCATTTCCTGTTTTGAAGATCAGATAACGGAAACATATGTGTGCTTCCTTACCCGTTTGCTATCGGCTCTGCCATTCAACGAATGCCTCTACTTTTCTTTCATAGGCGTTACATACCTGCTCAATCCGTTCCGGCGGAAGAGCAGGATCTTTTTGGTACAACTTGGAAAGCTCTGATACATCAGGAAGCTTAGAAATATCAACCAAGCTCTTATCTGTAACGAGATCAAGCTGTTTCTTTTCCTTTTTCGAAAAGGATCGGATGTCACCATTGATCAGATCCACATACCTCATCGGCAGGATTTGCCCGGCGAACATGCTTTTGCCGGTATCATAAAGCGGTGCAAGAGACAGAATATTCAGATCTTCAGCACTTCTCAACACCCCGATATTGTTCATATGCCGGTCTCGGTTCGACAGGATATAGTCAGTCATAATCATATAGTCAAAATCATGCCGAATGAGATCAGCGTCTGCTCCATTCTTTTTACAGAATGAAATCAGCCTTTCAAAATCGGAGGTATCGGATCCATTTTTTTCTGAAGTAAGAATAGACCATGCCGAAACCAGCTCTGTTTCCTGGCTGGTAAATAACTCCGAATAACAGCAATACTGATAAGATTTGTTTTTCATTTTCAAAAGCCGGTAGGTTGTGAAGTTTTTAAATCCCTGCAGCCGATGGAGCTTGCAGGCAAATACTTCGTTCAGGCATTCTACGGAATACTGGTCAGAATTTCCTTTGATGAGTATCCGCTTCCCGTTTCTGATCTGCCAGCTTTTTTCCAATTCTCCCTGCAGTGTACTGTTCGGCGTAAAAGAGCCGTCAGAAGAGGAATTCATTCTGATCAGAAGATTCTCTTTGAAATCATTGTCAAACAGGTTGACATCGTTCCACGTCAGATTTGAGTGAATGGGTTTGATCCAATAATAGTCAGTAAGGCTGAGGCCAAGATTATGCAACAGATATTCCGAAGGGCTGACAAGCCCTTTTTCTTCCAGCATTTCCTTTACCCGACCTTGACGCAGCGGAATGGAACGTTCGTTCCACCATTTTTTCAAGCCCGCCTGTCTGTCATACCGATAGGCGAGAGGCAGCAGATCCACTTCCCGTGCTTCCTGTGATATCTTTCTGATTGCACCGTCTTCATCAATATCCACTGCAAGTAGTGGGTCATCCTTTCGCATGAGCCAATAAAGCATTTGCCGCCTCCCATTCCTTCTGTTCAAAATAATCTTCTACCGTCCACTTTGCCAGACTATGGATAAAATATGCCGTATCGCGATTCACTGCACAGATTTCCAGTGAAACCGGAATATTATTATCATAAAACTCGGCATAATATGTCTTATTTTTTACTCTGATTGCTACAGGAATCTTTTCTTCTTCCAGATAGACTGAAAGATTCGACTCACACAGGTCATACAGAGCATCCATGGAGATGGAAAGCTCATCGGCAATTTTCTTCAACACCCCTGCACGGCAATTTTGTATTTCAATCCTCCCGTTGGCAAGATCATTTACCGTAGAATATGGCACACCGCTGTTTGCCGCGAGGCTGTACATCGATATCTTCCGTTCAGCCAGATAATCCTTCAACATCTTTCTTCACTCCTTTGTTTTTCCATTATACCGATATATCGGTATAATGTCAACATCATATAAAAAGCCACCCATTTCTGGGTGGTCTTTATTTCCGGCTGGTTAAAGCGCTGGGCACGGTTCTGGAATTCAAGTATTCTCCAATCTGTCAAGGGGGTGTAATAGAAAACCATCCCCTATTTTATTTCATTCTGTTTTATTTCAGAAGCTCTCTGTCGCGTGCGAGGCGATACAGCGCTTCGTTTGCCTTGTTATAGGTGCCGAAGTGCTGCAGGGGGCAGAGGACCTTTTCACAGGAAAGCATCAGTGCTTTTGCCTGTTCCAGGGTTTTATCGGCAATGGGCTCAAAAGCTTTTGCGGTGATCACCGCAGAGGCGAGGGCAGACGCCACCGGGAGCTCCACATCATTTTCAAAGAGGATACCCGCTGCGAAGGGGATGCCTTCCCGGTTCAGCATGCGATAAAGCGGGATGCCTTCTCCCGCGCCGGCGATGACGAAAACACGCGGAGTGCCGGAAACCTTCGGCGGCTCCAGGCTGCCGAACTGTTCGTTATAGGTGCCGAACTCCACCTGAAACAGCTGCTCAATATATCCGCCGGTGAAGATTTCCTCCGGGGAGCCAATCCGATCTACATGGCCGTCACGCAGGCAGAGGACTTTGTCGGAAAACTTCTGGGCCAGATCCAGCTCGTGCATGGATAAAACGGCTGCAATCTGCTTTGTCCTCACCAGCTCCTTCAGGAGGTGGAGGAATTCCAGCTTATGGCGGATGTCGAGAAAAGAAGTGGGTTCATCCATCACGAGAAGCTTCGGGTCCTGCGCAATAGCCCGCGCCAGTAAGACGCGCTGGCGCTGCCCGTCGGAAAGGCAGTTAAAGTCACGATTGCGCAGGGGCAGCACGCGCACAAGAGCCATCGCCTCTTCCACGGCGAGGCGGTCCTCATTACTGAGAATACCCAGACGCCCGGTATAGGGATAGCGGCCTGCGGAGACAACTTCTTCGCAGGTCATTTTTTCCGGTTCCGGTCTCCCGGTGAGAACGGCGGCACTTTTTCTCGCAAGCTCCCGCCCGGGATAGGAGGACAGGTCACGTCCGTCCAGCGTAACGACGCCGGATAGCGCCGGCAGCTGGCGGATCAGTGTTTTGAGCAGGGTGGATTTGCCAACTCCGTTGGGCGCGATGACGGTGAGGATCTCCCCGGGAGAGAGGGTAAGATCCACCCCGTCAAGGATGACGGTTGTGCCGTAACCTGCAGAGAGGTTGCTCGCCTGAAGAAACACATTTGCCATCTTATCCCCTCCTCTGCCGTGCCAGCAGCATGGAAAGAACCACCGGCACCCCAAACACTGCCGTGACGGAGCTGATGCTCAGTTCGGCGGGTGCGAAGAGCGTGCGGGCAACAAGATCACACCCGAGGCAGAAAACGCCCCCGCCCAGAAAGCAGGCGGGAATCATCACAAGCGGCTTTGCCGTGCGGAAAAGGCTCTTCATCAGATGCGGCACCGCTACCCCCACGAAGGAAATAGGCCCCGAAAAGGCCGTGACGCAGGCCGAGAGCAGGCTGGAGAGCAGAATCAGCATCACGCGGAAGCGACGGATTTCAACCCCCATGCTCCGGGCATAGGCCTCTCCCAGCTGGTAAGCACCCATGGGTTTGGCGAGTAAGACGGCACAGACGAGGGCAAAGGCAATGGTGATGGCTGCGGTTTTTACGCTGCTCCACCCGATGCCCGAAAAACTGCCCATCGACCAGTTATGGAGGTTGACGATGTTGGAATCGTCGGCAAAGGTGACCAGAATGTCCGTAATCGCCGTGCAGATATAGCCGATCATCACGCCGCAAACAATGAGAATTGCCATATTCCTGACTCGCCCGGCAGCCAGCAAAATAATGCCCATACAGAGCATTGCTCCCACAAACGCTGCCAGAATCATCATGCTCGAGGTGAGCGCCATCCCCTTTTGCAGGCAGGCTATCATCACAAGGGCAACCACGAGCTTGGAACCGGAAGAAATGCCCAGCACGAAGGGCCCGGCGATGGGATTGGCAAAGAAGGTCTGCAGCAAAAAGCCCGACACCGACAGCGCCCCGCCCAGCAGCGCCGCCGCCAAAAGCCGCGGCAGGCGGATGTTC
>JAFUGY010000045.1 GCA_017469115.1 Oscillospiraceae bacterium | reverse complement strand
CTCATGCGTGACGGCCTCGGCCTCTCCTGCGAGGAGATGCACGAAGTGTTCTCCGCCTGGAACAAGACGGAACTGGACAGCTATCTTGTAGAAATCACGGCCGATATTCTCAGCCACAAGGAAGAAGACGGCTCCTTCACCGTTGATCGGATTCTGGACCGCGCAGGCCAGAAGGGAACCGGCAAATGGACCAGCATTTCTGCGCTGGATGAAGGCATCCCCCTCACGCTGATCAGTGAAGCGGTTTTCTCCCGTTGCCTTTCCGCCCAGAAGGATGAGCGTGTCAAGGCCTCTACCCTTTATAACCGCTGCATTCCTCCTTTTGAAGGGGAAAAGGAAGCCTTTATCGAGTGCATTCGCAAAGCACTGTATGCCAGCAAAATCATCTCTTATGCCCAGGGTTATGCTCTGATGCGGGCAGCTGCTAAAACCTATGGCTGGAACCTCAATTACGGCGGCATTGCCCTGATGTGGCGCGGAGGCTGCATCATTCGCAGCGTGTTCCTCGGCAAAATCAAAGAGGCCTTTGATAAGAACCCCGAGCTCGACAATCTCCTCTGTGACGATTATTTCTCCACCGTGATGAAAGAACTCGTCCCTGCCTGGCGTGAGGTCGTTGCCTATGCAGTGAAAGCAGGTATCCCGATGCCGGCTTTCTCCTCTGCTCTGAGCTATTTTGACGGCTACACCTGCGCATCTCTCCCTGCCAATCTGCTTCAAGCCCAGCGCGATTACTTTGGCGCTCATACCTATGAACGCGTCGATGCACCGCGCGGCCAGATGTTTCACACCAACTGGACAGGGCACGGCGGTAACACTGCCTCTTCCAGTTACAATGCATGAGGATCGGCAGATGGATATCTTCAGAGTGTCTGACCGTGAAGAAGGCCTCACCCCGGAAGAAATCCGGTCTGCACTTCTTCAGGCTCTGGAAGGCAGAAACCTGAAAAAGATTCTGATTCTTCCGCCGGACTTTACCCGTTTTCATTCCAACGCAGGCCTTATTACCAACATCTGCTATCATGAGCTGACGAAAAAAGGGGTTCAGGTTGACATCATGCCTGCTCTCGGCACCCATGCTCCGGTGACGGAAGCGCAGACGCAGGCAATGTTCGGGGATATCCCGTTTGAAAAGTTTCTCGTGCACGACTGGCGGCATGATGTTGTTCGCCTCGGGGAAGTTCCGGGTTCTTTCCTTTCCGAAATAACAGAAGGCCTCTGGTCTGATCCCGTGAGTGTGGAAGTCAACCGCCGGGTCATGGATGAGAGCTACGATTTGATTCTCTCCCCGGGTCAGGTCGTCCCGCACGAAGTGATCGGCATGTCCAACCATGCCAAGAATCTGTTTGTCGGCGTCGGCGGGAGTGATATGATTAATAAATCCCATATGGTCGGTGCCGTTTACGGCATGGAGCGCATGATGGGCAAGGATCATACCCCGGTACGCAAAATTTTTGATTACGGGATGGAGCATTTTCTCAACACCCTCCCGATTCTCTTTGCCCTGACAGTGACCACCGCTCCCGGTGGGAAGATCCGCACCCACGGTCTCTTTATCGGGGAAGGACGCGAGTGTCTCACACAGGCTGTAAAACTTGCGCAGGAGAAAAACATTGACTTTGTCGAGCACGGTATCAAAAAATGCGTGGTCTATCTCGACCCGTCGGAATTCAAGAGCACCTGGCTCGGGAATAAAGCAATCTATCGCACCCGCATGGCGATGGCCGACGGGGGAGAGCTGATCATTCTGGCCCCGGGCGTGGAGCGTTTCGGCGAAGACAACCAGTGTGACGCCCTGATCCGCAAATACGGCTATCGCGGGCGCATCCACACGCTGGAAGAATTCAAAAAGCCGGAAAATTCCGATCTCCGAAAAAATATGGGCGCAGCCGCTCACCTGATTCACGGCTCCTCAGACGGCAGATTCAGCATCACGTATGCCGTAAAGAAGATCTCTCAGGATGAAATTGCCTCGGTCGGTTTTATCCCTGCTTCCTATGAGGAGATGGTATCCCGATACGATCCGTCCAAGCTTTCCTACGGATACAATACCCTTCCCGACGGAGAAGAAATCTACTATATTCCCAATCCGGCGCTCGGCCTATGGATTAATCGCGAGAAATTCTGATTTTTCAAAGATCTTCATTGACAAAATGACACAATTCCTGCAGATTTCCCTCTGTCTTGGAATTGTGTCATTTTGTCATGCTGCCATACGCCAATTATTCGCTGCTCTTTCTGTGATTTCCCAGAACATCACGCAGGCTGAAGCTGAGAAGGGAAAAGGGTTTGGTCCACTGAAGACCGGACTGTTGAGAAATCAGTTCCATCAGCCCTTCCGCGCCTTTTTCTCCTTCCACCGATACCTTTTGAACCATATAACCAGATGCCTTGCTGACGAAAAGATACAGATACTGCTCATCTGCAATCAGGCGATACAGCTTCTGATAAGGAACTGTCGGCCGATCTTTCCCGTCTGAAAAGCTTGCCTCTGTAAAGGAATATGTCAACAGCGGGAAGTTCCCGTGCATCGCCTCGATCACACCATCGGCAACAGCCGCAGCCCGTGTATCGCTGTTGGTCAGGAGGATGCATCCCGCAAAAAGGCAGAGAATCACAAGAACAGGGGAGTGCATAGAAAGCCCAAGCAAAATCAGCAAAACCGAGAGCGCGAGGAGCGCCCCTTTCCTCCACCACTCAAAGGTATTGTATTGCAGCAGAGTAAACTTCCTGACGGTTTCGGCGTTGTGCTGCATGTTTGCAGTATAGAGGTCCATATCTATTCCCTTTCCGGCAATTGAACGATCGAATAAGGAGAGTTTACCGTGGTACTGTTCCAAATGCAAGAACTGCCTCTGTGTCCCGCCTTCATTTTGTCAAAAATGCACAAAAACAAGCACCCGATTTTGTACTTGTTTACTAGTAGACAAGTTGATTCTTGTGCGGTATAATACAATTAATTCGGTGCGGGCCGTAATCCCGTAATAAGAATGGAGGAAATAAACATGAAAAAGCTTTTTGCAATGATCCTTGCACTCTGCATGGTTTTCGCCCTCTGTGCCGCTGCCAATGCAGACAAGACCTATGAGCTCAAACTCTCCACCACGCAGACGGACACTTCCATGATCTACGCCGGAATGAAGGCCGCTGCAGACAAGATTTTCGAAGACACTGACGGTCATGTAAAAGTCACCATCTATCCTTCCAGCCAGCTCGGCGCAGAGGAAGATATGATCGACCAGGCTCTTCAGGGCATGAACATCGCTGTTCTCACCGACGCAGGTCGTCTTTCCAGCTACGTTCCCGACATGGGCATCATGAACATGGCTTACTTTGTCAACAACTACGACGATGGCTGCAAAGTCATGGCAACCGATACCTTCAAAGGCTGGGACGAAGCTCTCGCAGCGGAAGGTCTCCGCGGCCTCTGCTACAACTACTATGACGGTGCTCGTTCCTTCTGCGGCCACGCAGCATGGACGAAGCCCGAAGATCTGAAGGGCGTTGTCATCCGTACTCCGGGCGCTGCTCCTTATTCCAGATCCATCGAAGCTCTCGGCGCAACCGCTTACAACATCGGCTGGGGTGAAGTTTACAACGGCATCCAGACCAAGGCCATCGACGGCTGCGAGGCTCAGTTCACCTCTCTCGTTTCCAGCAAGATCTATGAAGTCTGCGAATACTGCAGCAAAACCGAGCACATCAACCTCTTCAACATGGTTGTCTGCGGCGAGACCTGGTTCCAGTCTCTCCCAGAAGAGTATCAGGAAATCGTAAAGAATGACTTCTATGAGTGCGCCTTCAATTCCGCCAAGGAAGTGGAAGCTGCTCAGGATGAGATGGCTCAGATTCTTACCGATAACGGCATGCAGATTGTCGAAGTTGACCGCGCTGCATTTGAAGAAGCAGCAAAAACCGCTTACGAGCAGCTCGGCTGGACAGAGCTTCGCGAGCAGCTCTATGCAGAAGCAGGCATTGCATAATCTTCTTCCCTGACCGGTAAAAGGATTGTATTCACTCGGGGGATATCTTCTGTAAGATATCCCCTTTTTAAAGATTTTGAGGATAAAAATAATGAAAAAAATCTATAAGGCTTTCTGCAGATTTGAAGAAGTCCTCGCAATGTTTCTTCTCGGAGGGCTTGCAGCTCTCGTCTTTATCTCTGCGCTGATGCGTACTTTGAAGCACCCGCTCAACTGGGCACAGGATGTCGCCCTTGTCGCTTTCGCATGGCTGATCTTTTTTGGCAGCGATATTGCCGTGCGCGGCTCCGGCCTGATTGGAATTGACATGTTTGTCAAACGCCTCCCGAAGAAAGTACAGAAGGCTCTCGACATTCTGTTTAAAGTTATGATTCTTGTATTTCTCTGCATTCTGGTATATTACGGAATCCGCATGACGAGAACAGGCTGGAAGCGCCAGATTACTGCCCTCGGAATCAGTTACGGCTGGGTCACTATGGCGGTTCCCACGGGATCCTTTTTTATGATTATCTCTACTACCCTCAAACTGATAGAGAGAATCAAAACACCTGCTGACCAGGAAATGAAAAAAGTGGAAGGAAGGGAGATTGCCTGATGTATTACGCTATTATCGTTTTTCTTGTGCTGCTGTTTCTGGGTATGCCTGTTGCTTTCTCCATCGGCATCAGCGGCCTTTCCTTCTTTCTGATTCGTGGCCTTCCGCTGACGGTTCTGGTTCAGAAGTCCATCTCCACTTCCCAGAGCTTTACCATGCTTGCCATTCCGCTTTTCATCCTTGCCGGCAACCTGATGAACTCCTGCGGCATTACCAAACGCCTCACCCGTTTCTGCAATGCCTGTACCGGCCATATGTGGGGCAACATGGGGCAGGTCTCCTGCCTGCTCAGCACTCTGATGGGCGGTGTCTCCGGCTCGGCAGCAGCAGACGCTGCAATGGAAACGCGTATCCTCGGGCCTGAAATGCTTCGCCTCGGTTATTCTAGAGGTTGGTCAGCCGCAATTAACGGCCTTTCCGGCCTGATCGTGGCAACCATTCCACCCAGCATGGGCCTGATCATTTTCGGCACCGTCGGCGAAGTCTCTATCGGCCGTCTGTTCATGGCCGGCTGGGTACCGGGAATTCTGATGTGTGTGCTGCTGATGCTGGCAACCTCCTGGAGTGCCCATCACTTTGGCTACAAGCCGGAACATGACAAACCTGCTCCCGTCAAAGAGATTCTCTCTTCTTTCTTCGAGAGTATCTGGGCAATGCTCTTTCCGATTCTGCTGATCGTGCTGATCCGCTTCGGCGTTATGAGCCCCACGGAGTCCGGTTCTTTTGCCTGTGCCTATGCACTGCTGGTCGGATGCGTCATCTACAGAGATCTCACCTGGAGCACCTTCATTCAGACGCTTCGCGACAGCGTAAAAGACGTAACGGTTATCACGATCATTCTGGCCTTCTCCGGTGTTTTCGGATACGGCGTTGTGTATGACGATATTACTGTCTCCATGGCAAATGCGTTGACCTCCATGACCTCCAACCCCACCGTTCTTCTGTTTCTGGTGGTGATCTTTCTTGCAATCTGCGGCATGTTCATGGAAACCACTGTTATCGCCCTGATTCTCACCCCGATTCTTCTTCCGGTCATGCGCAACATCGGCGTCAACGAAGTTGTTTTCGGTATGATCATGATGACAACCGTCACCTTTGGTGTTATGACGCCTCCTGTCGGGGTTGCGCTTTACTCTGTTTCGGATATCATGGGATGCCCGGTGGAGGAAACCTTCCGCTATGGCTGGCCGTTCTATCTCGCCGTTGTACTGGTTATCGCATTCATGATTTTCTTCCCGGGTGCTGTTCTGTGGCTGCCGAATCTCGTCTACGGTGCCTGATTGCTGCCACTCCATGAATATACCTGAAATTCTCCCGCATGAAGCAGCGAAGGAGTATGCTCTGCGGGTTCTGAAGAAAAACATTATTACCCTGGAACTTCAACCCGGAAGCCAGATCAGTGAAAACGAGCTGTCATCCGCTCTTTCCCTCTCCCGGACGCCGATCCGGGAGGCTCTTGCTGAGCTTGCAAAAGTAAAGCTGATTGAAATCGTGCCACAGAAAAGAACTTCCATCTCACTCATTGATTACGATCTGGTGGAAGAGGCCAGCTTCATGCGCTATACCATGGAGAGTGCTGTGATTGAGCGCGTTTGTCAGTTGCGGACAGAGCAGGATCTGATCTGTCTGGAGGAGAATATTGCTCTGCAGAAAGTGTACTTTCAGAATGGCCTGAAAGACAGATTATTTGAAAAGGACAACGAGTTTCATCGTGCCTTTTTCGAGATGACGCACAATCTGGAAATTTTCCAGTTGATGCAGAATCTGGAAGTCCACTTTGACAGGGTACGCAGCCTGTTTGTCAACAACATTCAGGAGCTGGGAATTGTGGAGGAACACGAAGCCATTGTGCAGGGCATCAAAAACCGTGATGCGGCCTACACGAAGGCACAGCTTCAGGCACACCTCAACCGTTATAAGGTGGATGCTACCGAACTCCAAAGACGGTTTCCGGACTATTTTCGGGCTGAATCTGCCCTATAACAGTTAATTCACCAATCTGTTGTTGCTGTCTGATACCGCAAGATTTGCAATGTCTGCAACAACTCACGCAATATTTTTTCAACCTTGTTTTTGCTACAATGCCATCAGAACAAAGAGGAGGAACATTCTTTATGCAGATGGGTTTTCGCTGGTACGGCGAAGGAAATGACAAAATTCCGCTTTCCTATATCAAACAGATTCCCGGTGTGACCACCATTGTCTGGGCCTTGCATCACAAGCTTCCCGGAGAGATTTGGGAAACAGCAGAAATTGCCGAGGTTCAGAAGCAGTTGGAACCCTATGGCTTCAACATGGATGTGGTGGAGTCCGTCAACGTTCATGACGATATCAAAATCGGCCTGCCGACACGGGATAAATATATTGAGAATTATATTCAGACGATCCGTAACCTCGCGCCTTTCGGGGTGAAAGTGATCTGCTATAATTTTATGCCTGTTTTTGACTGGACACGCACCGATCTTTTCCATCCCCTGCCGGATGGATCAACGGCTCTTTATTATGAAGCGGAAAAGATCAAGGAAGAACCGCGCGAGATGGCTGATTATATCCTGAAAGAAGAGGAAGAAAACGGCATGACCTTCCCCGGTTGGGAACCGGAGCGAATGGCACATCTCGGTGAGCTGTTCCGTGCCTACAAAGGAGTCACAAAAGAAAAACTCTGGGACAATTTGAAATACTTCCTGGAAAAGCTGATGCCTGTCTGCCACGAATGCGACATCAAAATGGCCATTCACATGGATGATCCCCCCTGGGATATTTTCGGGCTCCCGCGTTTGATGATTAATGCCGAAGCGGTAGATCATCTGCTCAGCATGGTAGATGATCCCTACAACTGCCTGACGCTCTGCTCCGGCAGCCTGAATGCCAACCCGGAAAACAACGTCGCCGCAATTGTCCGTAAGCATTGCGACCGCATTGCATTCGCTCACATCCGCAATGTGAAACACTTTGACAACGGTGACTTTTCCGAGGTCTCCCACCGCAATTGTGACGGGGAAACCGGAATTCTGGATATTCTGCGTGCTTATCACGATTGCGGCTTCCAGGGATATATTCGCCCGGACCATGGCCGCCATCTCTGGGGCGAGGGGCCGGAAAACTGCCGCCCGGGCTATGGGCTTTATGACCGTGCTCTCGGCATCATGTATATGCTTGGTGCCTGGGATTTAATGGATAAGGAGGATGCTGAAAAATGATTCTTACCAACGAAGGTCTTCAGAATAAAACCGCATGGGAAGAAAAGGGTTACCGCCTTCCCGCCTTTGACCGCGCATCCATGATCGCAGAAACCTGTGCCAATCCAACCTGGCTCCACTTCGGGGCAGGCAACATCTTCAAAGCCTTTCAGGCGGACGCCTGCCAGAGGCTTCTGGATGCCGGAATCGCCAAAACCGGCATTATCGCGGCCGAACGTCGGGAGAAAAAGCCGGAAGCAAACGACAATCTCACCATTAAGGTGACACTCCGCTCCGACGGCAAGGTAGAAAAGGCTGTTGTCGGCTCGATTGCCGAAAAGGTCTATCTCTACGGCAATGAAGAGCGCCTGAAAGAGATTTTTGAAAATCCCTCTCTGCAGATGGTGAGCTTCACCATCACCGAAAAGGGCTACAGCCTCGTTGACGGAAAAGGTGAGTATCTGCCCGACGTCGCTGCCGACCTTGCGAATGGCCCGGAAAAGGCCACGAGCTACATGGGTAAGCTCACTGCCCTTCTCTGCGCCCGTTATCTGAAAAGCCGCCAGCCTATCGCCATGGTCAGCATGGACAACTGCTCCCACAACGGCGACAAGCTCAAAGCGGCCATCACAACCTTTGCAAAGGCATGGGGCGGCAAAGGCTTCAACACCTGGCTGGAAGAGTGCGTCTCCTTCCCCTGGTCCATGATTGACAAGATTACCCCGGGTCCGGATGCCTCTGTTGCTGCCATGCTCGAGGAAGACGGCCTCCCTGCCGGAACCCCGTTTGTCAACGCCGAAGAGAGCGAATACCTGGTTATTGAAGATAACTTCCCCAATGGTCGCCCGGCGCTGGAAAAAGCAGGCATCTACTTTACCGATCGTGCAACCGTTGACAAAGTGGAACGCATGAAGGTCTGCACCTGCCTCAATCCGCTGCATACCGCTCTCGCCGTCTACGGCTGCCTTCTGGGATATCGCCACATCTGGCAGGAGATGCAGGATGATGACCTGCGGAATCTGGTCAACACCATCGGCTATAAAGAAGGGCTTCCCGTCGTTACAGATCCCGGCATTATTCAGCCGAAGAACTTCATTGACACGGTTTTGAAGGTACGTATTCCCAATCCCTTCATGCCGGATACCCCACAGCGCATCGCATCCGATACATCCCAGAAGCTGCCCATCCGCTTTGGAGAGACCATCAAAGCCTATCTCGCCTCTGACGAACTGGATGTAAACAACCTGAAGCTGATCCCGCTGGTATTCGCCGGTTGGCTGCGTTACCTGATGGCGGTGGATGATGAGGGCAATTCCTTCGAGCCGAGCCCTGACCCGCTGCTTGCCGATGTTCAGCCCTATGTGGCCTCCTGCCGTCTGGGTGAAGCTCCGGATGTTGAAGCGCTCCGTCCTCTCCTCTCCAATGCCAAAATCTTCGGGGTGGATCTTTACGAGGCAGGGCTTGCCGAAAAAGTCTGCGCTTATTTCAAAGAGCTGACTGCCGGAAAAGGCGCCGTCCGCTCCACTCTGCACAAATATACCACAGCAGAATAAAATATAGTTTCATCAAACTGCCAGGAGACAGAGGTTAGCCCTCTGTCTCCTTTTTCGGTGCATTCATCACCCGGTTTTTCGATTGCCTGCTGCAATTCCTTGGAATTCCATGCCTCCATGACTTGTCGGGCGGCTTCCGTCCGACAAACAGCCCCTTTGGGGCGGTTAACTCTTCTTTCTCTGAATTTAACTCTTTCTCTGTTTCTATATCTATATTTATCTCTGTCTCTTTCTTTAACTCTTTCTCTAACTCTGGGGTAAATTTTACCCCCAGACCGAAAAACAGAGAGCCATATTTGCATTGCTCCTCCGTGCAGAACCAATCCCTGTTTATTCTTTTTCACCTTCTGTACTGCCAAATGTTTTGATGAAATGGCGGCTGAAGGCCTCGGCCTGCGCAATCGCTTCCTCCGTCTTCTCCGGTTCCCGGTCACAAAGATGAATGAGCGCAGAGATCGGCGCGGTATAGGAAAAGGCAAGCATCTCAGGATCATCTTTCCGGAGCAGCCCTTTGTCCATCATGCCCGTGAAGATCCGCGTAAACATATCCGTGAGGCCGGTAAGGAAATGTTTTGTCGCCAGTTTCCGCGCACGTACGTCCCGGAACTGTTCAAGTGTCAGCACTTTGCGCGTCATGATGATTCTTTCATCATGGACAGTGAAGTTCACCATCTGCATTGTCATTTGAAACAGCTCTTCCAGCGAATTCGGCACAGGAGGCAAATGCTCAGGTGAACCAAAATGCTCCTCATAATAGGCTATCATCTCATCCAGCAGCGCATTCCAGATTGCTTCCTTGCTCTCATAGTGCTTATAGACTCCGGATTTCACTAGCCCGAGAGACGCTGACAATTCACGAATATTTGTCCCTGCATAGCCGTTTTGTGAAAACATTTCCAGTGCAGCAACAAGAATTCTCTCTTTCGTGTCGTTTGCCATAAGCACCTCCATATGGGCAAGAGTGATCCTTCATTCGCCTATTATAGTGAACGAGGGGTCACTTGTCAAACTCTTTTTTCAATGCTCACCGACGATTTATTTTGTTTTACAGGATGAAAACGATGTGGTATGATTCCGGTGGAGAGGGATTCAACAAGAGAAGCTTTCCCTGATCGCCCTCCCTCTCCATTAATTTTTGTTCATTTTGAATAGAATCGGTTGAAAACCGTTCCATTCCAGAACTTTTTCTATGGGTTTCTCAGGTTCAATCGGAGTCCGTGGACGTCCTCTTGCATCAAATCCGACAGATTTGTGCGGACTT
>JAFUGY010000044.1 GCA_017469115.1 Oscillospiraceae bacterium | reverse complement strand
TCTCTCCGTCGCAGCCCACACCATTGCCAACACGGTGGAATCCGCGTTTTATATCCCGGGCTACGGAATGCAGTCCGCCGCAGCCACCCTGACGGGGAATGCCATCGGCGCAAAAGATCGGCAAAGAATGCGTGAAATGTCTACCGTCATTCTCCTTTCGGAGGTCTCCATGATGGTTCTTTCCGGTGCGCTTCTTTTTCTCTTTGCCCCTGCCATGGCCTCACTCTTTTCCTCCGATGATCAGGTGATCGCTCTCAGCAGCCTCTGTCTGCGTCTCGTTGCCCTTTCCGAGCCTTTCTACGGCATCTCCATCGTCACCGAAGGTATGCTGCAGGGTGCCGGCCAGACGGCAAAGCCCTTTCTCTTCAACATTCTCTCCATGTGGGGCGTGCGTATCGTCGGTACCTTTCTGTGTATTCGCATCTTCCATTTTGGCCTTGTCTCTGCTTGGATCTGTATGATTGCAGGCAATATGCTCCTGCTTCTCCTCTTCCGCCTCTACTTCCGTTTCGGTCGCTGGCAGAGTGACCCGGATGTTTTTACCTGAATCATCTCATCTTCTCAAATATAATACGACAGTTCAAATACAAAGCCGGAATACCGCACACAAATAATATGACGTATTCCGGTTTTCATTTACAGGATAGAATTCCTCTAATCAAAGTGGAAAAGAAGCAACTCCTGACGAAATAGATAAAAATTCTCCATTTTCTCGTAGACAAATCATTATCGTTTGGTTATAATGATAAATAGGAGTGTACCACTATGATAATACTATTTCAGACAAGTGGAACCCAGGAATTCACAGGTTGAAACCCAACAGAAAAATTGAAACGCATCAATGAGGAGATAACAAAATGAAAAAGTCTGTCGCAATCATAATGGTTCTTGCGCTTATCCTGAGTTTCAGCCTCTATGCCGCTGCCGAGTCAGTGGAAACCGCGGACGCTTCTACCATGCGTCTTGCTCGTACGGAGGGCTGCGTTTTCCTGAGAGACGAGGCCGGAACAGATCTCTCCTTCCGGGAAAATATGCGTCTTTACAGCGGTAATACCGTTGAAACGGAAATGGATAGCCGCGCCGGCATCAGCCTTGATAAGACAAAAATAGTTACTCTTGACGAGCAGAGTTTTGTAAAACTGCAACAGAACGGAAAGAATCTCAGAGTAAAGCTCGAAAACGGCGCAATGTACTTCAGTGTATCCAAACCCCTTGCTTCTGACGAACAATTTGAAATTGAAACCTCTACCATGGTCCTTGGGATTCGCGGAACTTCCGGATACGTCGAGGCTCTCAGCCCCACTGCCTCCATGGTGATTCTGACCAGCGGTCACGCCGTGATTACCGCCGCTTCCGGAGAAGAACAGGAGATCTATCCCGGTCAGTGCGTCATCATCCGTGTTACTTCCTCCGGTTCGGAATTTGTAGTCTCTGCTATCTCTCCCTCCGGCTTCCCTGCGCTTCTGACTGCAGAGCTTGCAGCCGATCCGGCTATGGCAAAAGAAGTTGCTTCTCAGAATAATAAAACAGATGCCACTCAGAATAATCGGCAATCTCAAACTCCGTCCGGCGCTTCTCAAGTCCCCTCCTCTCAGTTTCCTGCAGCCGGAAATGGTCAGACTTCTGCAAATGATCCCGTCCAAAGCGCCATAGATGATGCCTATTCTGCCGCACAGGAATCCTATAATGAGGCCGTATCTGCTGCCCTTGAAGAAGCTTTTCGTGGCTTCAATTTTAACTTTTAAATCGTAAATTATTATTTAATATGGAGAGGAATGCATCCGCATGAAGTCGTTGAAGATTTCGGGCTTGTTGAATACCGTCAATCCCTTCTGGCTTCGTTTGCTGTCGATTTTTCTTTCTGCTCTCATCATCACCGCCATCCTCGGTTTCGGTGCTCTGAATTCCTTTGATCAGCCTTTATCCGATCGGTTTTATCAAAAATCCGGTGCTGCAAGTCGTGACATCATCGTGATTGGGATTGACCAGGCCTCTCTGGATGCCCTCGGCCCGATGCCCTGGCCGAGAAATTATATGGCCGAAGCGATCACTTACCTGAATAATGTCGATCCGGATGCGAGGCCTGCCGTAATCGGAATCGATATTCTTTACTCCGGTGAAAGTTTGGATCCCGTTGCCGATCAGCAGCTGGCTTCTGCCGCTTCCCAATATGAAAATGTTGTCGTTGCTTCCGCCGCCATGTACGGTACAGAAGTCGACAATTTATCCGGTGACACTTATTCCATGAAAAATCGCGCTGTGCTTGGGTGGGATGCTCCCTATGATGCCTTGGCACAGGCTGCTTCTACCGGTCATATCAATGCCATGGCAGACTCTGACGGCGTTTTTCGTCATGCGCTGCTTTATGTCACTCGCCCGGATGGAGAACGTGTCTACTCTTTTGCCAGAGTCATCTATGAGCATTGGTGCAAAGTGGTTGGTGAAACCCCTTCTCCGCTTCCGGAAACCTCAGATTTTGGTTTTTATTATCTTCCTTTTTCTGCATCCGCAGAGCAGTATTGCGACGGCATCAGCTTTCTCGACCTGCTGGACGGCTCTGTAGATCCGATCTTCTTCAAAGATAAAATTGTTCTGATCGGGCCATACGCTGCTGGAATGCAGGACGCCTATCCCACATCCCTCAATCGCGCTTCCCTGATGCCGGGCATTGATATTCAGGCCAATACCATTGAAGCCTTTCAGAAAGGGTTCTTCCCGCATGAAGGAAATCGATTTCTCCAGCTTTCCCTTCTCTTTCTGACCTGCATTGTATTTGCTCTCCTCTTTCGAAAACTGGAGTTAAAGAAAACGGTTGTTACCTGGCTTTCCGCCTTTCTGGTCTGGCTCGGAATTTGCACTCTCTGTTATCGTCTGGGTATCATTTTGCACCTGCTTTGGGTTCCTGCTGGCGTAAGCGTGCTTTTCCTGATATCCGTCATACTAAAATATGTTCAGATTCGAAAGGAAAAGCTGCGAATCTCCGCCGAGTTGGACGTTGCCAAACGGATCCAGAACGATATGCTGCCCGACCAGTTTCCGCCCTTTCCGGATCGGAAGGAATTCAGCCTCTTTGCCAGCATGACCCCGGCCAAGGAAGTCGGCGGAGATTTCTTCGACTTTTTTCTGATTGACGATTCCCATCTCGGCCTCGTCATCGGGGATGTGTCCGGGAAAGGGGTTCCCGCTTCCCTTTTTATGACGGTTTCCATGGTTCTTCTCCGTGATCACGCCATGCAGACGCCTTCCCCTGCCAAAGTTCTTCGTTCCGTAAACGAGATCATCTGTTCCCGTAATGAGGAAAATATGTTTGTCACCGTCTGGCTGGGGATTCTCGACCTCAACACCGGAGAACTCACAGCATCCAGTGCGGGGCATGAATATCCGATTCTGAAGAAACCTGATGGGCAATTTCAAGTCTTCAAAGACCGTCACGGAATGCCGATCGGTGCTTTGGATATCGCCGTTTATCGCGAATATTCTCTCTCCCTTGAGCCGGGAACAGTTTTTCTGGTTTATACCGACGGTCTCCCGGAAGCCATCAACCGAAAAAACGAGCAGTTTGGGCTCGACCGTGCAATTGATACGCTCAACAGCGTCCCAACTCTCGATCCTGCGCTTTTCATTGAAAACGTACACCGTGCAGTAAACGCCTTTGCCGGCAACGTCCCTCAGTTTGATGATCTCACCATGCTCTCCCTCGTCTGGCACGGTGCAGTGAATTCCGATCATTGATTTCCAGTGAAATCAAAAGCATTCTCATTACAGTGTGACAGTTTTGTGACTTTCTTTGTGTTATATTAATATCAGAAGAAAACAGACAAAAAATAAAAATTTTTTTAGGAGGAAACTAAAATGAAAAAGTCTGTCGCATTCCTGATGATCCTTGCAATCGTTCTCAGCCTCGGAGTCTCCGCATCTGCTGCTACAGCAGACACTGCCTATTATCCCGATGATTACATGCCTTACGATCCCACAACAGGTCAAATTCCCAGAGTCAATCAGCCGTCCAAACCGATAGACGCCAACCCCGGTCTCCTGATTCTCTACATGGAAGATGACACCCTTTACGATTTTGTTCCCATGCATCTTGTCACCAACGTGGAATACAATGATGCTGCTAATTTGCTCAACACCAAAGTCAGAGAAGCTTTTGCCGAAGCCTACAAAGAAGCAAAAGCCGTGGAAGGCAAGCACCTTCGCAAAGCCTATTGGTTCAACATCCCGGACAATTATACCCTCGACGATGAGCACTACGCAAAGTACCTCTTCGCATGCGAAGGTTCCAATGTTGAAGTCACTGTTAACGGAGAACCCATCGAAGTTGTTTCCGTCAACGGCCGTACTTCCTATATTGCAAAAGTCACAGCCCGCGGCACAATCGCCATCTACAGCGATAAGTAATATCTAGTCAAAAGGTAGTGAATGAAGAATAGTGTCTCTGTTTTAGGCACACGTGGCTCAGTTCCTGTGAGTGGTCCCGCCTTTTCCCATTACGGTGGGGCCACCACCTGTTTCCTCGTGCATCTTGCCGGCCAGTATCTTCTGCTGGATGCCGGCACCGGAATCCTGCATCTGCCGGAGGAAGTGCTTTCTGTCCGAACACTTCCTCTGATTTTGACGCACACCCATCTTGACCATCTGATTGGCCTTCCCATGTGCCCTTATCTGTTTCATCCGGGAGTCCGTCTGCTGCTCTACTCGCAGCCTTTCTGCGAACTCTCTGGTGAAGCCCTGTTCGATCAGGTCTTCTCTCCTCCGTTCTGGCCTGTTACGTTGGACAGCTTCCCGGCAAAAGTATCTTTTCTTCCTCTGACTGAAAAGTTTCAGGTTGGCAATATTCTGGTTGAAACGCTCCCCGGCATTCATCCGGACGGAGTAGCGCTTCTCCGTCTGACAGGTGACGGGAAACGCGTTGTCCTCGCAACCGATTGCACTGTTTCTTCTGAGATAGCCCCCTTGCTGAAAGAATTTGCACAAAACTGTGATCTTCTTCTGTGTGACGGCCAGTACAGCCCGGAAGAATGGGATTTTCACAAAACCTTCGGTCACAGCACCTGGATTTCTGCCGCAAAACTCGGCTTGGATTGTCATGCAAAGCAGGTTCGTGTCATTCATCACAGCCCGTTTCACAGCGATGCTGTCCTGGATGCCGCTCTGCCTTCTCTGCAATCGATCCATCCGAAGTGCTCCTTTGCCTATGAAATGGAAGAAATTCTTTTATAAAAAACAGAAATAAATCATCCAACTCATGAAGCTCGAGATAGAAAACTGAAATCGAGGTAAAATGTTGTCTCGAGAGCATCTTGATTTGCACATAGAACGACGAATCTTTATAAAACACCAAAATGAAAAAACTGCCTCCTTTTTTGGAGACAGTTCTTTTTGTATATTGGGTTCTCTCTTACTTGATTTCGACTTTTGCGCCGACAGCTTCGAGCTGAGCCTTGAGAGCCTCTGCATCTTCCTTGGAAACGCCTTCCTTGATCTTGGCGTCCTTGGTCTCAACGAGAGCCTTTGCTTCAGCAAGGCCGAGACCGGTGATTGCACGGACTTCCTTGATAACCTTAATCTTCTCTGCGCCGAACTCGGAGAGGATGACGTCAAACTCGGTCTTCTCTTCTACTGCCGGGCCTGCTGCTGCCACTGCGGGGCCCGCTGCAACTGCTGCTGCGGAAACACCGAAGGTGTCTTCCAGTGCGTGAACGAGCTCAGAAAGCTCAAGAACGGACAAAGCCTTGATTTCTTCGATCATTGCTGCGATTTTTTCGCTCATGATATTTTCCTCCAAATATTATTTTTAAATGTTGTTCCGGAAAGCGTATTACGCTTCTGCGGGAGCTTCCTCTGCTGCGGGAGCCTCTACGGAGCCGCCCTTCTGCTCGAGGATCTGGCCGAGGCATACTGCCAGGCCGGTGATCGGTGCGATCATGGTTCCGAGCACCTTGGAATACAGTGCGCTCTTGGACGGCAGTGCTGCCATCTCTGCGATCTCATTCTCATCCAGAATCTTGCCTTCCATGTAGGCAGCCTTGATGTTGAAGCGGTCACCGAGCTTCTTGCTGTAATCGTTCAGGATGCGGAAAGGAGCAATGGGATCCTCTTCAGCTGTGGCGAAGGACGTTGTCCCGTTCAGAACGTGATCCAGGCCGCCAAGCTCCAGCTTATCCAGTGCTCTCTTGACAAGCGTGTTCTTTACAACCGTGTAGTTAACGCCGTCCTTGCGCATTTCCGTGCGCAGTGCTGTGTCTTCCGCAACGGTGATCCCTTTATAATCAACCAGGACACCTGCGGAGGAGCTCTTAATGCGTTCTACCAGTGCGTCAACAACCGCCTGCTTTTCGCTGAGAACCTTTGCATTTGGCATATTGTGTTTTCACCTCCAAAACGTTGATAACGCTCATAAAGAAAGTCTTTGCATCCGTCAAGACGCAAAGACACAAAAACAATCAAATCCTGTTGTTGATGTCCTCGGCTGGATTTACCCCTTGCGGGAACCGGCTGTCTTCGGAGCGCCCAGTTAATATACAGGAATCCTATCCAAAAGTCAAGTATTTTTTACTTGAAAACTCAAAAAACTCTATCCTCTGTATCCTGTCCCCTGTATCCTGTCCCCTGATTTCTGTTCTCTGATTCCCTTCATCCAGCACTGATGGCACATCGCAATATAGCTGTCATTTCCCCCGAGGAGAATCTGTCCGCCTTCTGTTACAATCCTTCCTTCACTGTCAATTCTTGCGTTTACCGTTGCCTTCCTGCCGCACCGACAAACCGTCTTGATCTCTGTCAGAGAATCCGCCAGTTCCATCAGCCGCTGCGCACCGGGGAAAAAGTGCGTCAGAAAGTCCGTTCTCAGTCCGAAGCACAGCACCGGCAAATCTTTCTCATCCACCAGCTCCCGCAGCTGATCGATCTGTTCCGGGGTAAAAAACTGGGCTTCATCCGCAATGATAACGTCATGGTCTCCCGCCGCGGCGTAGGCTTCCGTAATGTCCATCTCTGGGGTAATCACCTGCGCATGAGCTTCCAGCCCGATCCTGCTTCGGATGATATCCGCTCCGTCTCTTGTGTCGATTGATGGCTTGATCAGCCATACCATCATTCCCAGCTCTTCATAATTGAATTTCGTAATCAGCGCCTGTGCCGATTTTGACGATCCCATCGCCCCGTATTTAAAATATAATTTCGCCATTCTCCTGTCTCCTGTACCCTGTATCCTATCCCCTGTATCCTGTACCCTGTCCCCTGTATCCTGTACCCTGTATCCTATATCCTATCCCCTGTATCCTGTCCCCTGTCCCCTGTCCCCTGTATCCTGTACCCTACTCATTGCCCAGGTGTGCCTTCACTCGTTCTACCACCATTTCCAGGGCAACCCTGTTGTGCCCGCCCTGCGGGATAATGATATCCGCATTCTTTTTGCTGGGCTCCACAAACTGCTCGTGCATAGGTTTTACCGTGTGGAGATACTGGTCGATAATGCTTTCCAGGCTTCTGCCTCTGTCCTGCACGTCTCTTGTGATCCGTCGCAGGATGCGCACGTCTGCATCTGCATCCACGAATATCTTGATGTCCATCAGTGAGCACAGTTCCCGGCTTTCAAAAATGAGGATACCTTCTACAATAATAACCTTCGCCGGCTGGACGATTTCCGTCTTTTCTGCCCTGTCGTGAATCGTAAAATCATAAACCGGGCAGACGACTTCTCTGCCCTCTTTCAGATCTTTCACCGCCTGAATCAGCAAGTCCGTGTCAAACGAATTCGGATGGTCATAATTCAGCTTGCAGCGTTCCTCATACGGCATATCATGATGCGCTTTATAATAGCTGTCGTGGTGGATAACCGATACATCCTCCCCAAAACGCTCAATCAACTTCTGCGTCAGGGTGCTTTTTCCACTGCCCATGCCGCCTGCTATTCCTATAACAATTACATCACTCATCGTTTTCCTCCCGGAGTTATTGTTTTTTCTTTTATCTTACCATATTCTTGCCCGGCTTTCAATTTGACTTTTCTCTTTTTCTCCCCTATAATAGATGAAAATACATTTTGGAGGAATTGAATCATGCCTACTCCCCATAACGAAGCTGCTCTCGGCAGCATTGCCAAAACGGTCCTGATGCCCGGCGATCCCCGGCGTTCCCAGTTTATTGCAGAAACCTTTTTGACGGATCCCAAGCTCGTCAACAACGTCCGCGGTGTTCATGGTTATACCGGCACCTGGAAGGACGTCCCGGTAACCGTCATGGCCTCCGGTATGGGCATCCCATCCATCGGCATCTACAGCTGGGAACTCTACAGTGAGTACAATGTGGAAAACATCATCCGTGTCGGCTCCGCCGGAGCTCTGCAGGACGATCTTTCCCTTCTCGACGTGATCCTTGCTCAGGGTGCCTGCACCACGTCCAGCTACATTGAAAATTTCGGCATCCGCGGAACTTTCGCCCCCATTGCAGATTTCTCCCTTCTCTCCGCTGCAAAAAAGGCTGCTGAAGATCTCGGCATCAATGTCCACATCGGCAATCTGCTCTCTTCCGATAACTTTTATTCCGCCTTTGATGCTGCCTCCGGGCAGAACCAGCAGTGGAAGCAGATGGGCGTCCTCGGCATCGAAATGGAAGCTGCCGGCCTCTATGCCAATGCCGCCTACTTCGGCAAACGCGCTCTCTGCATCTGCACCGTGTCCGATCACCTCTATCGCCCCGAAATGCTCTCTCCGGAAGACCGCCAGCTCGGTTTCTCCCAGATGATCAACATTGCGCTCGATACAGCCGCCGCCATGGGTTAATTTTTAAAGCCTTTTCGCACAACTCCATTTCTTTTTTTGGAAAAATAACCTTATTCTAAGGAATGCAGTATTCGCTCAAATTGTCAATTCTTAATTGTTAATTATTAATTGTAAATTGCTTCTTGCATTCCCTGATTCTTCACGTTATAATATTCTTTGGTGTAAAGAACACCGCGCTTTATGAAGTCAAATTTTTAAACGGAGGAAAGCACAAATGAAAAAGGTTCTCGCTCTTGCTCTCGCACTGTGCATGGTTTTCGCTCTTTGCGCAGTTTCCGCTTCTGCTGAAGCTCCGGCCGTGGCAATGATTACCGACTATGGTGACATTACCGACCAGTCCTTCAACCAGACCACCTATGAAGCCTGCAAGGCATTTGCCGATGCAAACGGCCTCACCTTCCAGTACTACAAACCCGCTTCCGACTCTGATGAAGACCGCAGCTCCTCCATGGAGAAGGCCATTGATGATGGCTACACTGTTCTCATCATGCCCGGCTATGCATTTGGTAAAGCAATCCAGACGGTTGTTCCTGAGTATGATGACATCACCTTCATCGCTCTCGACGTTTCCGAAGGCGATATCGGCGACCTCGCAGCAGCTGTTCCCGCAAACCTCTACTGCGCTGTCTATCAGGAAGAGCTCTGCGGCTACATGGCTGGTTATGCAGCTGTGAAGCTCGGCTACACCAAGCTCGGTTACCTCGGCGGCATGGCAGTTCCTGCTGTTGTCCGTTACGGCTATGGCTTTGTTCAGGGCGCTGATGCAGCAGCGGCTGAGCTCGGCCTCACCGATGTTGAAATCAAGTATGTTTACGGCAACCAGTTCTACGGCGATTCCGATATCACCGCTTACATGGATACCTGGTATGCAGCCGGCACTCAGGTTGTCTTTGCCTGCGGTGGCGGTATCTTCACCTCTGCCGGTGAAGCTGCTGCAAAGGTTGGCGCAAAGGTCATCGGCGTTGACGTTGACCAGGCTGCCACGATCGACGGTCTCTACGGCGAAGGCATGACGGTCACTTCCGCCATGAAGGGCCTTGCTGCTACCGTTAATGCAGAGCTCCAGGCTGTTCTCGACGGCACCTTCGAAGGCGGCAAAGTTGATAACCTCGGCCTCGTTTCCGATGTTCCTGCTGAGAACTTCGTCCAGATCGCTCCTTCCACCCAGTTCAGCGACAGCTTCACCGAAGCTGATTACGAAGCCCTCGTTGCTGCTATGCATGCAGGCGATGTTGTTGTCTCCAATGACATTACTGCTGAGCCCGCAGTCACTGCCGTTACGGTTGATTATCAGGGCAACATCAAGTAATTACTCGTCCCCGCGGGGCAGGTCATTTTCGGCCTGCCCCGTTTTTTTCATTGAAATCTTTTCTTTCTTATAGTATGATACGTTTATCTGATTCCATCGTAAAGGAGGCTGGTCTGCTTTGGAACAATATGCTGTAGAAATGCTGCACATTACCAAACGATTCCCCGGTATCATTGCAAACGATGATATCACCCTTCAGCTCAAAAAAGGCGAAATTCACGCACTTTTGGGAGAAAATGGCGCGGGCAAAAGTACCCTGATGAGCGTTCTTTTCGGCCTTTATCAGCCGGAAGAGGGCGTCATTAAAAAAGACGGTGTTGAAGTAAAAATCAACAACCCCAACGATGCCAATGCCCTTGGCATCGGCATGGTCCACCAGCATTTCAAGCTGGTAGAATGCTTTACCGTTCTCGACAATATCATCATGGGTGTGGAACCAAACAAAATGGGTTTCCTCCAGAAGAAGGAAGCCCGTGAAAAGGTGATGGCCCTCTCGGAAAAGTATGGCCTCCATGTCGACCCGGATGCCAAAATTGAAGACATTACCGTCGGCATGCAGCAGCGCACTGAAATCCTCAAAATGCTCTATCGCGATAATGAAATTCTCATCTTCGATGAGCCGACAGCCGTTCTCACCCCGCAGGAAATTTCCGAGCTCATGCAGATCATGAAGAATCTTGCCGCCGAAGGCAAATCCATTCTCTTCATCTCCCATAAACTCAATGAGATCATGGAAGTGGCCGACCGCTGCTCGGTTCTCCGCAAGGGCAAATATATCGGCACCGTTGAGACGAAGAACACCACCATCGAGCAGCTCTCCGCCATGATGGTTGGCCGTAATGTCAACTTTCACGTGGAAAAAAAGCCCGCCAACCCTGGTGAAGTTATTCTCCAAATCGACAATATGACGGTCGCTTCCAAAGTCCACAAAAATAACGCCGTGAAAAACGTTTCTCTCAAGGTTCGCGCCGGCGAAATCGTCTGCATTGCCGGCATTGACGGCAACGGCCAGTCAGAATTTGTCTACGGTCTCTCCGGTCTGGAACCTCTCGTCAGCGGCAAAATTACTCTCTGCGGAAAGGATATCACCAAATCTTCCATCCGCCAGAAAAGTGTTCTCGGCATGAGCCATATTCCGGAAGACCGTCATAAGCACGGCCTTGTTCTGGATTATTCTCTGGAAGACAACCTCATCCTCCAGACTTATTTTGATCCGGAGTTCACCACCCCTGCCGGTTTCCTCCGCCGCAAAAACATCCGCGAGTATGCCGACAAGCTCATTGAGCAGTATGATGTCCGTTCCGGCCAGGGTGCTGTCACCACAGCCCGCTCCATGTCCGGGGGCAACCAGCAGAAGGCCATCATCGCCCGCGAGATTGATAAAGCGCCCGAGCTTCTCATTGCTGTCCAGCCCACGCGCGGTCTGGATGTCGGCGCCATTGAGTATATCCACCAGCAACTCGTTGCCCAGCGTGACGCCGGCAAAGCCGTCCTTCTGATCTCTCTGGAGCTCGACGAAGTGATGGACGTGCCTGACCGCATCCTCGTCATGTACGAAGGTGAAATCGTCGGCGAGCTGGATCCGAAAAAGACCACCCAGGAAGAGCTCGGCCTCTACATGGCCGGTGCGAAAAGAGATGAGGTGAAAGCATGAAAAAAGCCCTGAAAAATCCCGGTGTGCAGGCGTTTGTCGCCTCCATCATCTGTATCATTCTCGGCCTGCTGATCGGCTATATTGTCCTTCTGTTCATCAATCCCGAAGGCGCTGCGGAGTCCATCGTCAACGTCATTAAAAACTTCCTCACCTGGAGCAGGCCTAACAAAAAGCTTCAGCAGTTCGGCAATACCCTTGCCAAAACGATGCCGCTTCTGATGTGCTCCCTGAGCATTCTCTTTGCCTATAAGGTCGGCCTTTTCAACATCGGCGCTGCCGGCCAGTATGTGGCCGGTTCCTGTGCTTGCCTCTATGCCGCTCTTGCCTGGGGCTGGGGCTGGCTGCCCTGCATGATCTTTGCTCTGGTTGCCGGTGCTGTTCTCGGTGCAATTGTGGGCTTCCTCAAGTCCCGTTGCAACGTCAACGAGGTCATTTCCGGCATCATGCTCAACTGGATTTCCCTCTATACCGCCAATACGCTTCTCACAAAAGTGAAGGAAGTTGCCAGCCCCTATACCATGTATATTAAGGATGTCAACCCCTCCGCCCTTCTCCCGAATGCCGGGTTGGACAAACTGTTTAACAAAAACCAGTATATCACCATCGCCGTCCCCCTTGCGATGATTATTGCCATTGCCGTGAGCATTCTCCTCAGCAAAACAAAGCTCGGATATGAGCTCAAAGCCACCGGCAGCAATAAAAATGCAGCCAAATATGCCGGCATGGCGGAGAATCGTAACATCATTCTCACCCTCGTCATCTCCGGTGCACTGGCAGGCCTCGGCGCTGCCATGCTCTATCTCACCGGTTACATGCGTTGGGAGTGCACCCAGTCCTCCGTCCCGGGCATGGGCTTTAACGGCATCGCCGCCGCCTTCCTCGGTGGACTGAATCCTATCGGTGCCATCTTCTCCTCCTTCTTCATCCAGCACATCACCGATGGCGGTCAGTACGTCAACACCAATTTCTATTCCTCCCAGATCTCCGATCTGATCTCCTCCGTTATCATCTATCTCTGCGGCTTTGTTCTCTTTATTAAGATTACCATGAACAATCTCCTCGCCAAAAGTGAAGAAAAGAAATCCCGTGCTCTCAAAGTTTCCGAAGGGGGTGACAAATAATGCTGCTTCTAATTCAGTATACGCTTATTTTCTCGTCCGTTCTGGTTCTCGTTGCTCTCGGTGGCTGCATTTCGGAGCACTCCGGTGTCATTAACCTCGGTCTGGAGGGCATTATGGTCATTGGTGCTCTCGGCGGTGCCCTGATGATGCGCTTCCTCGGCACTTCCAGTGCCTTCGTCATGGTTTTGCTGGTTATGCTGGCTGCCATGCTTTTCGGTGTCATTTATTCCTCCCTTCTCGGCGTCGCCTGCATCAACTTCAAGGCGGATCAGACGCTTGTCGGCACGGCTCTCAACCTCCTCGGCACCGCTGCCGCCACGGTTTTCGTCAAAGCAATCAACACCGCTGCCAACCCGGACGACCATTCTTCCGAAATCGAATATGTCCGCGCCCGCAAGATGTTCATCGTCAACATCAACGGCTTTGAATTTAACTGGTTTATGCTCGTGGCGGTTCTCGCCGTGATTTTCGTCGCCGTCATGCTGTATAAAACCAAGTTCGGTCTTCGCCTCATGGCCTGCGGCGAGCATCCCCAGGCAGCCGCCTCAGTCGGCGTCAGTGTCTACAAGATGCGTTGGGCCGGCGTCCTGCTCTCCGGTGCTCTCGGCGGTCTCGGCGGCATCTGCTACATCCTTGCCGGTGTCTCGATCTGGAAGTTTGAAAACGGCGTGGCCGGCTTCGGTTTCCTTGCCTTGGCTGTCATGATCTTCGGCCAATGGAAGCCTTATCGCATCGCCCTGGCGGCACTGCTCTTCGGTCTTTTCCGTGCCCTGTCCAACACCTACGTGGGCTTCCCGGCTCTTGCCGCCCTGAATCTCCCGGGCAACGTTTACAACATGATGCCTTACATCGTCTCCCTCATCGTCCTCGCCTTCACCTCCAAAACCTCCCGCGCCCCCAAGGCCGAAGGTATACCCTATGATAAGGGCTCACGCTGAACTTCTCTCTATTCACATTTTCCCGCATTCTTGCATGGAACCGTTGTCAAACAACGGTTCCATTTTATGTGTTGTGCTTTTCTTCCTTGACACTTCATCTTGTAAATGTTATTGTTGAAACGTAAAAATTCGTAAAAAATCATAAAGAAACGTAAAAAAATCTGAAATTCGTAAAAGTTTGTAAATCTTCTCCCAGCGGAGAAATCGAGGCGCTTATGTTTAAAATCAGAAAACTTCTCCGGCAAATTCTTTCAAAAATCGAGGCACTGGAAAGTGCTGTTACTTCCATGGAATCTTCCGGCACTTCTTCTCTTGACGGTCTTTCCGCTTCTCTGAAAGACCTGCGCACCGCAGCAAACCGCCACGACATGGCCATTGAAGATCTGCTGGACTCCTGGGAGGACCTGCAAAAAGAACAGCAGGCAGAAACCCGTTCTCTGTCAGCATCTCTTTCCTCTCTCTATCATCAGGATCGCACAGAATTCCAGTCTCGAGAAAAAGCACTCCTTGATCTTGTCATGAGTTATCATGATCAATTATTTATGCTGCAGCGGGCAGCAGAAGAGGCACACATGGAAGATTGGAATCATCAGTTCGCACTTGCGGATACAAAACTGACCAACATCCGTCTTCCTGCGGAATTCCAGCCCATTTGCAACGTCAATCTTCCTGTCGATTATTCTTTGTATGAAGTTGTGGACCTTGTCCCGACGGCAGATTCGTTTCTCGATCATCTGATCGCAGAAGTTTATTCCTGCGGTTATCTGTATCGAGGGAAGATATTGAAAAAAGCCAAGGTCTCTGTTTATTCTTTTCAAAACGACTCCACCGTGAAAACCCAGCCTGATAAATCAGAGGAGGAACTGTCATGAGTATCATCATCGGCATCGACCTCGGCACATCCACAACTGAAGCCGCCGTATACCGTAACGGGCAGATGGAACTCCTGCCAAATCCGGATGGATCCGTGATCACCCCTTCCGCCGTTGGGATTGATCCGAGCGGAAACTGGGTCGTCGGGGAAAAAGCGAGAGCTCAGTACCTCCTGTATCCGGAAAATACTGCCATTGAGGTAAAGCGAAAAACCGGAACTTCCGAAAAACTCTCTCTCGGAACTGCAAAATACACTCCTGTTGAGCTGCAGGCAAAACTTCTCTCCTATGTCCGAAGCTATGCCTCGGAATATCTCGGTGAAAATGTGGACCGGGCTGTAATCTCCGTTCCCGCCTATTTTAACGACGTGCAGCGCCGTGAAACCATTCGCGCCGGAGAACTTGCCGGTTTTACAGTCGAGCGCATTCTGAATGAGCCGACCGCCGCAGCCTTGAGTTACGGGCTTGATCATCTGGAGGAGGAAAGTCATGTCCTCGTATATGATCTCGGCGGCGGCACCTTCGATGTAACCCTGTTGGAAATGTTCGACGGTGCGCTGGAAGTCAAAGCTTCCGGCGGTGACAACCAGCTGGGCGGAAAAGATTTCGACGAGCGTTTGATGGAGCACCTGTTCACGCGCTTTCAGGCTGTCTACGGAAAGAATCTGCGAAAGGACCGCCGCGCTTCCGCCCGCATCAAGGAAGAAGCCGAAAAATGCAAGATCGCCCTGAGCTCCGAGGAGTCTTACCGCGTGCTGATTCCTGCCATCTGCGTTCTGAACGGTTCTCCCGTCGAACTGGATGAAACTGTCACGCGGGAACAGTTCGAATCCATGACCTGCGATCTCCTTCAGCGCACCCATGACCCGATTGATACGGTTCTTGCCGACGCAAATCTTTCGGAAGCCGTCCTGGATCATATCATCCTTGTCGGCGGTTCCACCCGTATGCCGATGATCGCCCGCGATATTCAGGATTATCTCGGCAAAGAAGCCTCCTGTGTCGTGCATCCGGAATATGCCGTGGCGGAAGGTGCCGCCATTCAGGCCGGCATGATTTCCGGGGAAATCGATCCTGCTGAAGGCCTTATTATGACGGATGTCAACCCCTATACTCTCGGGATTCGCACCGCCGATGGCAGTCGGGAAGACTGCATGAGCGTCATTATTCCCCGCAATGTCACGATTCCTGTTACCAGAACTGAACGCTACTGCACCTACGACGATTATCAAACGAAGGTTCTCATCGAAGTCTATCAGGGCGAGAGCAGCATTGCCTCCCACAACCATCTCCTCGGTCAGTTTCGTATTCGTGATATTCCGGCCCGGCGAGCCGGTGAAGAGACTCTGGACGTCAGCTTTTCCTATGATCTCAACGGCCTTCTGAAAGTGTCCGCTGTGCTTGTCTCAACCGGTGCGGAAAAAGGCATCGAGATTGACCTGACAAATACACAGGATTCTCCCGATCTCAGCCGCTGGAAGGAAGCTGAAAATGCCAAGGCTTACCGTACTGTCATTCGCACTGCGGAGCGCCTGCTCTCCAAGCCTTCCGATATTCCGGAATTCCTCCGTGATGACCTTCGCACCTCTCTGGATGCCCTGAAACTCGCTCTCGTTACCGAAGATTCTGATGCCGCCGAAGATGCGGAAGCACACCTTTCCATGCTGCTGGAGATTGTGAGGGATGAAGCATGACCGAAGAAGTCCGCCGCTGTTATGAAACGCTTGGGCTTTCTCCCGACGCCGGAGAAACCGAGATCAAGAAAGCTTACTTTCGCCTTGTGCGTCTTCACCCGCCGGAAAAGAATCCGGAACAGTTTCAGCAGATCCGCCACGCTTACGAGCTTCTGAAGGAAGGTCCCCCTGCAGAGGAGCAGTCTTCTTTCTCTCCTCCTGAGGATTCCTCTGTCCGTTATCTTCTCACCCATGCCCGCCGGCAGGCAGAGGCCGGCAATGACAAAGCTGCCGCTGGCTGTTTCGAGGAAGCACTAACCATTCTCCCGAATGACCCTTTCCTTCTTCTGAATCTGGCCAGGCTGCAGCAGCGCACGGGCAACCCACGGAAAAGCGCCAAAACAGCCCAGCAGCTTGCAAAGCTCTATCCCGATTATGCAGAAGCATATGCAATTGCCGCCGGAGACTTTTTTGAGGGCGGGTGGTATAAAAAAGCCCTTCCTGAGTTTCAAAGAGCCTATGATCTCGGCTATAGAAGCCTTGCATTTCTTTCCGATTACGCCGATGCCGCCGATGCAAACGGGTTCAAACAGAAAGCGGATCAACTGCGCCGGGATCTGTTGCAAAACACAAAGTGGGATTCTTCCAATATGGAAGAGGCGCTTTATCTGTTTTCTTCCCGTGCGGAATACTGCAGCAAAGATCAAGCATCCCTTCTCGCTTTTCTGGAGGAATACAGCCAATTTTTCCAATCCTATCGCCGCTTTTTGAAATCTCTTGGTGATGTCCTGGTGATTCCGCTTATGAGAGCCAGTACAACTTCTCCGAAAATGCTTGCTTCCCTCCCCGTCTATCAGAAAATGGACTCCCTTGCGGAATCAGTCGGAACATTTCTGGATGACAACAGTATGATTTCCTCCACCGCTCTGCGCACCGAAATCTTTCTGACCGCGCTTGACCATGACAAAAGAGTTCCTAAACTCGACTGGCATAAGTTTTTCCTTGCGGCACTTCTTTCGTCTGATGAGGAGGATCCCGGGCTCCAACGCTATGCCCTCCTGGACGCCTTCCTCTGCCTTCTCAAGAACAGAGACCTCAACCTTTCGCTCATTCCTGTCCTTAAAAGTGACTATCCGTTCTGTTACAGTCAATGCCGTGAGTATCTGGATCTCCTCACCGCTGATCCGGAAACCATTGAGGCCCAGATTCAGAAGCTCAAGCGGGAGTACAGCCGGCTCTCCGAGCAATACAAAGGCGGCATTTATTACAAGCGCTACCCGGAAGAACGCCCCATGCCGCGCGGCGTCCTTGCCTACAGTGATACCGTGCCCTTCGTCCGCCAGACAAAAAAGCC
>JAFUGY010000043.1 GCA_017469115.1 Oscillospiraceae bacterium | reverse complement strand
GTCCCCCTCAATCCCATGCTCCGGCCGTAGATGAACGCTCTCAACCGGGTGTTTTTGCTCCCCCTTCTACTCGCTGATACACACGGCTTTGATCACAGCGCTTTGCTTGCTCATATACAGCACCTCCAAAAACATAATGTTTTACTATGTTATACATTGTTTTCCCTGGGCTGTCAATTGTTTATAAAGATTTGATGATCAAAAAAGGCATTGCCTCTCAAATAGCTCTTTTCGCTTCATGTACTGCTTAGCGTAGAAACCTACTGGGTATGGATGGCTTTTAAATCCATTATTCCCTAATCTTTTTGGCATGTATCATGCTCAATTTACCTACTTATCCTATTGACTTAATAGGTTTAATGGCTTATACTGCACTTAGTTTCCTTTGTCAAATGAAAAGAAAGGATCTGTGACTATGAAGATTCAGGTTTCCGGAAGAAGAATGGAAGTAGAAGACGGACTTACTGTCATGCAGCTGATGGAACAGCAGAAGGTGGAGACAACCCGGCATGTGTCTGTTAGGGTAAACAATGCTTTCCTTCCGCTGGAACGCTACGAGTGCTTTCCGCTGAAGGAAGGCGACACGGTGGAATTCCTGTACTCCTCCCACAAAGAGATAGTCAACCTATGAGAGAAATTTCCATATCCGAACTGAAGCGTATGGAAGGCGGCAGTTTCCTTCTGATCGACATCAGAAACGCAGACAATGTGCGGTACGGCATGATTTCCGGAGCGGTCCATATCCCGGAGGCCGAGCTTATGGAGAACGCAGTGCAGTATGCCCGGGAGCTGCCTCTCGGCAGAACGCTGATCGTGTACTGTCAGCGGGGCATTCGTTCGACTGCTGTGTCGGAAGCGCTTGCTGACTGCGGTAGAGAAAGCGCGAGCTTGGCTGGCGGGTATCTCGCTTGGCTGAGAGAAGAATCAAGCGAGACGGATCGTGAGCAGGAAAGACTGGAAAAGGCAGAGGACAGCATCCGCAAGAAATTTCATAAGCAGCTTTTTTCTCGGTTCGCAAAAGCCTGCAAAGAATACCGGCTCATTGAAGACGGAGACCGTATCGCGGTCTGTATCTCTGGCGGAAAAGACTCCATGCTTATGGCAAAGCTGTTTCAGGAGCTTCAAAGACACCGAAAGGTCTCTTTCGACCTGCTTTTTCTGGTGATGGATCCCGGCTATAACAGCGATAACCGGCGGCTGTTGGAGTACAATGCAAAAATACTCGGCATTCCGATTACTGTTTTTGAAAGCACCATCTTTGACGCGGTAGATACCGTGGATAAAAACCCCTGCTATCTATGCGCGAGGATGCGAAGAGGCTATCTATACAGCAAAGCAAAAGAACTCGGGTGCAATAAGATTGCGCTCGGTCACCACTATGACGATGTCATTGAAACGATCCTGATGGGAATGCTGCAAGGAGGACAGGTTCAAACCATGATGCCGAAGTTGCACAGTACCCATTTTGAAGGCATGGAGCTGATCCGCCCGTTGTACCTTGTTCGGGAAGAGGACATCTGCAAGTGGAGAGACTGGAACGGGCTGCAATTTCTGCAATGTGCCTGTCATTTCACCGATACCTGCACTACCTGCCACGAGGACGGCACTACCTCCTCCAAGCGTCTTGAAACGAAAAAACTGATTGCCGCGCTGAAAGAATCAAACCCGCAGGTCGAGGCAAATATCTTCAAGAGTGTTTCCAACGTTAACCTCAGCACGGTGATCGCGTATAAAAAGGACGGCGTCCGGCATCACTTTCTGGATGAATATTAAAAAACTTTATCATATGTCAAAAAAAGACGGTATAGCCGCCGGGCTAAACCGTCTTTCGTCTCAAGTTGTTCTGAAGTCGCCGCCCTCAAGGGCGGCATTTTGCTTTGAGCGGAATAGGATCAATCCATCTTCGGCAGCTTTGCACGGTAGATGGTAAGCTCCTCATCTGTGGGGATATAGTCATCCATTTTCCCGTCGTGGAACTTCTCATAGGCAACCATGTCAAAATATCCCGTTCCCGTGAGGCCGAAGACAATGGTCTTCTCCTCGCCGGTTTCTTTGCACTTCAGTGCTTCGTCAATAGCAACCCGTATCGCGTGGGAGCTCTCCGGTGCGGGCAGGATGCCTTCCACGCGGGCAAACTGTTCTGCCGCTTCAAACACGGCTGTCTGCGGTACTGCGCGAGCTTCCATCAGTCCGTCGGCATACAACTGCGACAGCACCGGGCTCATCCCGTGGTAGCGCAGGCCGCCGGCGTGGTTGGGGGCCGGGATAAAGTCGCATCCTAGGGTGTACATCTTTGCCAGCGGGCAAACCATGCCGGTGTCGCAGAAGTCATAGGCATATACGCCTCGTGTAAAGCTTGGGCAGGAGGCCGGTTCCACCGCAATAATCTGGTAATCCGCCTCGCCCCGCAGCTTCTCACCCATGAAAGGTGAGATTAACCCGCCGAGGTTCGATCCGCCGCCGGCACATCCGATGATCATGTCCGGCTTGATGCCGTACTTGTCCAGAGCGGCTTTGGTTTCCAGTCCGATGACCGACTGGTGCAGCAGCACCTGGTTCAGCACGCTGCCCAGCACATAGCGATACCCGGGGTTGGAAACAGCCACTTCTACCGCTTCGGAGATTGCACAGCCCAGAGAGCCTGTCGTCCCCGGGTGCTCGGCCAGGATTTTGCGGCCGATCTGTGTGGTCTCCGATGGGGAAGGAACCACCGAAGCCCCGTAGGTGCGCATGACTTCCCGGCGGAAAGGCTTCTGCTCATAGCTGACTTTCACCATATACACCTTGCAGTCCAGTCCGAGGTATGCGCAGGCCATTGAGAGTGCCGTGCCCCACTGGCCGGCGCCGGTTTCGGTTGTCACGCCTTTCAGACCTTGCTTCTTTGCGTAGTACGCCTGCGCAATGGCGGAATTCAGTTTGTGGCTGCCGCTGGTGTTGTTGCCTTCAAACTTGTAGTAGATTTTTGCCGGCGTCTGAAGCTTTTCTTCCAGGCAATAAGCGCGTACCAGCGGAGAAGGTCTGTACATTTTGTAAAAATCGCGGATCTCCTGAGGAATTTCGATAAAGCGGGTTTCGTTGTCCAGCTCCTGCTGCACCAGTTCTTCGCAGAATACGCCGCCCAGTTCCTCAGCAGTCATCGGCTGATGCGTGCCGGGGTTCAGCAGGGGAGCGGGTTTGTTCTTCATGTCCGCCCGGACGTTGTACCAGCTCTGTGGCATCTCGCTCTCTTCAAGATAAATTTTGTAAGGGATTTTTGTCGTGTCAGCCATGGGGGTGCTCCTTTCTTTCCGGGCTTTGTGCCCATTTTATTCCGGGACAGAAAAAAGCCCTGTCCCAAAGCTTACGCTGGGACAGGACTGTAACATTCATCGTCCTGCGGTGCCACCCGGCTTGGCGTGTAAAACGCCCACTTTCTGCATACTGTCATATGCCGGTCATCGTAACGGTTGACCACTCCGTCGCACATACTCCGGTTTTGCCGTTTCTGATAGCCCTCGGAAGTCCATTCAGCCCTGCGCGCCATGCTGCCTTACACCAACCGGCAGCTCTCTGCGATAGCGGATGCATTGCCTACTCACTCTTCTTCAACGGTTTAACGCATCATAGCACGAAAGAAACAAGCTGTCAAGCACTATTTGCAATTTTATTCACGAATTTTCCGAATGAATCCAATCTTTTCCGAATGATTGTCATTGCCGTTTCATTTGGTTTTCCTGCACGATTGCGGTTGACTTCCCAAAACAGAAGGGGTATCATTCCCTGTCAGAGACAACGGTGTCTCAGAGGATATCCTCTGCGCTCCGTTGTCTCATTTTTTTGAAGGAGATCATGAGATGAAATACTGTAAAAAATGTGTGATGCCGGATACCAGACCGGGCATTACCTTCAATGAAGACGGAATCTGTTCTGCCTGCCAGTCTTATGAGCATCGCAAAAGCGTTGACTGGGATGCCCGATGGAAAGAGCTGGAAGCCATTTGCAACAAATACCGCGGCATGAATGGCGACGGGTACGACTGTGCCATTGCCGTCTCCGGCGGAAAGGATTCCCATTTTCAGGTTCACCTGATGAAAGAAGTCATGCACATGAACCCGATCCTCTTCACCGTGGAAGACAATTTCCCCATGACGGAAGCCGGCAAGCATAACCTTCGCAATATTTCCGAGGAATTCAGCTGCAATATCATCAGCATGAAGCCGGACATCAAAACCCAGAAGAAGCTCATGCGTTATATGTTTGAGCAATACGGCCAACCCACCTGGTATGTCGACCGGCTCATCTACACCTATCCGCTCTATATGGCAGCAAAATTCAACACGCCTCTTCTGGTGTACGGAGAAAACATCAGCTATGAATATGGCGGTGCAGGCTATCAGGAGACGTATTCAGCAAAAGAGCAGCTCAACAACGGCGTTGCTTCCGGTGTGGAAGAAGCGGAGCTGATTGCAAAGGCCGGCGTCACAGCCAAAGATCTCTCCCTCACCCGTGCGCCGGACAAGAGCGTGCTGGATTCTCTCGACCCGATTTATATTTCCTATTTTGTGCCCTGGAACAGCGTAAAGAATGCAGTGTTTGCCAAAACGCGCGGCTTCCACGATCTGACGCATGAATGGCGCCGTACCATGTGCATGGAAGATTTTGACCAGGTGGACAGCCGCGCCTATCTGGTGCACCCTTGGCTGAAGTACCCGAAGTTCGGCCATACCAGCACAACGGACTATGCATCCCGCTTCATCCGCTATGGGCTTATCGACCGGGAGACAGCGGTGCAGCTTGTCAGGGAGCATGACAGCAAACTTGATCCGCTCTGCGTGAGGGATTTCTGCGAGTTCTGCGGCTACACGGAATCGGAGTTCTGGGCGATTGTGGATAAGTTTTACAACAAAGAGATTTTTGAGAAGAACAGCTTGGGAGAGTGGGTGCTGAAGCATCCTGTCTGGGAAGTATAAAAATCATCATGGAATTCTGAGCCTGTAGGGAGGACGAGCAAATGCCGGAGCAAAACCAACAGAAAATTCTGATTCTCGATTTTGGCGCACAGTACAGCCAGCTGATTGCGCGTCGCGTGCGGGAATGCCATGTTTACAGCGAAGTCAAGCCATTTTCGGTTTCGCTTGAGGAGATTCAATCCTTCGCCCCGGCCGGGATCATCTTTTCCGGTGGGCCCGGCAGCGTTTATGAGGCAGGTTCTCCCCATCCCGCCGAAGGCATTTACGATCTCGGTATTCCCATTCTCGGCATCTGTTACGGTTGCCAGCTTCTGGCACAGCGGTTTGGTGGCGAGGTTGTTCCGGCCATTAGCGGCACTGCCCGGGAATACGGCAAAGCTGTCACGTGGTTTGATAACCGCTGCCGGCTCTTTACCGATCTCCCCGGAGAGAGTGTCACGTGGATGAGCCACGGTGATCTGATTTCCATCCTCCCGAAAGGCTTTGCCTCTGCGGCCTACTCGGCCGTCTGCCCCACAGCCTGCATCTATGATGAACTTCGCAGGCTCTATGGGGTGCAGTTCCACCCGGAAGTTACCCACACCCTCCATGGCAGGGAGATCCTGCAGAACTTTCTTTTCCGCGTCTGTCACTGCTCGCAGGGCTGGACGATGGCGGACTTCCGACAGAAAACGGTGCAGTCCCTTCGCGAGAAGATCGGCGACGGCAAAGTCCTGCTCGCCCTCTCCGGCGGGGTGGATTCCTCCGTCGCGGCGGCATTGCTTTCCGAGGCCATCGGCAGTTCTTTGATCTGTATTTTTGTCGATCACGGCCTCCTTCGGAAAGACGAAGGGGATGAAATCGAAGCCTTCTTTTCCCGTCAAAAGCTGACGTTTCACCGCGTGGATGCCTCCCGCCATTTTCTCACCTGCCTTGCGCGGATCAACGATCCCGAACGCAAGCGCAAGATCATCGGCGAAGAGTTCATTCGCACCTTCGAGCAGGAAGCTCGTAAAATCGGAAAAGTCGACTTCCTCGCCCAGGGGACGATCTATCCCGATGTCATTGAATCCGGAGCCGGGAGCTCCGCCGTCATCAAAAGCCACCACAATGTCGGTGGTTTGCCCGATCATGTCGCTTTCCGTGAAATTCTGGAACCTCTTCGCCTCTTGTTTAAAGATGAGGTTCGGGAGCTCGGCCTCGCGCTTGGCCTGCCGGAGAACCTCGTGAACCGGCAGCCGTTTCCGGGCCCCGGTCTTGCCATCCGCGTGATTGGCGAAGTCACCCAAAGAAAGCTGAAAATGTTGCGGGAGGCGGATGCAATCTTCCGGGAGGAGATGGAAAAATCAGGTGATTCACGAACTTCCGGCCAGTATTTTGCCGCCCTCACGAATATGCGCTCCGTCGGCGTCATGGGGGACGGCCGTACCTACGAGTATGCCGTTGTCCTCCGCAGCGTCAAAACCGACGATTTTATGACGGCCGAGTGGTCCCGCCTGCCCTATGATCTGCTGGAGCGTGCCTCCTCCCGCATCGTCAACGAGGTGGAAGGCGTCAACCGCGTCCTCTATGATATAACGTCAAAACCACCTGCAACGGTGGAATATGAATAAATTTCGACGGTGGGGGTTACCCCGCCGCCTTTTTAATATTTTACTGGTTCCATGGGAATTCAAACAGCAGCGACACTGCCTGATTCTTGCTTCCTTTCAGGCAAAGCATTTTATAATCTATGGATCGCTGGCTTGGCAGTTGAAAACCGATAAGATCGGGAGCCTGGGCTTTCATGATAAAACCGGGAACCATCGCAATGCCGTGCCGGGCACGCACCATCATCAATTGTGCGTTAACAGAATTGGTCTGTGCAATATTGTTTGGAATGAAGCCGAATTCATCCATCAGAAGGCGCCGGAACATCTGTAGCGACGATGGTCCGCCGGACTCACAGTTTGTAATCATACATTCGTTGCGGATGATCGCGCTGATATCGTGATGATATTTCTCTGCGGTTTCCGGCGCTGCTGCAATCAGGTTTGGAGAAGAAAAAAGCGTCCTTGTTTGCAGTTCGTTTCGGGAGAAAGCTTCTTCACAAAGCGCATCGCAGATGATAATATCCAGCCCTCCGAGCCGAAGTTGCTCTGTCAGAATGCTGTAGGGATATTGCAGGATATCGATTTTTACTTCCGGATGGCTGGACAGGAAGCTCGCGAACAGGGTTTCCGTGGAGCAATATTCATATAAGCCGACCCCTATTTTCAGATGGCCACGGTATCCTTTGTCTATTACCTTCAGCTTTTCAATGGTCTCTTCGTACTGTTTTAATTGTGCGCTGACCTGATCGTAGTAATACTTTCCTGCTTCTGTCAGAAGGACAGAATGGCGCTCTCTCTGAAACAACCGGACCCCAAGCCGTTTTTCCAGAGAAGAAATATACTGGCTGATTGCAGTTTGTGAGACGTCATACCGAAGAGCAGTCTGCGTAAAGCTGAGGCATTCTGCCAAAGTCAGAAAATAATGAATTTTCTGATTGATCAATTTCTATCATCTCCAAAGTGCTTTTTCTTTATTTTGGTTTATTCTGCACAAAAAGTCAAGAGGAAGCCTGATGAAAATTTTAAAATTATAAAGATTATAATTCTTGCATTATGCTGGAAAGGTGATAAAATAAAGAAGTCTTCCATTCCGGTGATAAAACGGAGCTGTCTTTATGCTGAAATATATTCTTAAGAGAATCGGGATCGGTGCACTCACGCTGCTCGCTCTCGTGGTAATAACCTTTTTTCTCGTCCATCTGATGCCCGGAAACCCGTTTGATATTGCGAATCTGACGCCTTCCAATCAGGAAGAAATGATGCGTTTTTATGGGTTGGATAAGCCGGTCGGCGAGCAGCTTTTTCTGTATATCCGCAACCTGCTGAAAGGGGATTTCGGAATCTCCTTTAAAAAATCCGGAACGACAGTCGCAGAGATCATTGTGCAGAAGGCACCTGCCACTGTACGCATCGGTGGGATTGCATTTTTACTGGCTGTCATTCTCGGAACCGCGATCGGGATCTGGATGGCTGTCACCAAAAAGGAATCCGTCCGGGGCTCTATTCTGACGTTCTCAACAATTGGAATCAGCGTTCCGAATTATGTTCTTGCGCTTCTTCTGATGCTTGTTTTTGGGGTTAAACTCCGGTGGTTTCCGGTTCTCGGATTAGCTACTCCTCTTCATTACGTCCTTCCGGTTGTTACGTTGGCGGTCTATCCTCTGGCCCAGATTTCTCGCTTGGTAAAATCCAGTTATGCAGAGGCGCTGGAACAGGATTATGTGATTCTTGCCACGGCAAAAGGAATTCGAAAAAGCCGGATTACATTGCTTCATGTGATGAAAAACGCAATGATTCCGGTGATAACCACTGCAGGTCCAATGGCGGCCTTCCTTCTGACAGGGAGTTTTGTGGTGGAAACCATTTTCACCATTCCCGGAATCGGAAGGGAATTTGTAACCGCAGTCGGGAACCGGGATTATACCGTGGTAATGGGGCTTACGATTTTCATCAGGTCTTTGATTATCGTTTGCAATCTGGTTGCCGATTTACTTTGTGCTTTTGTAGATCCTCGCATGAAACTGACCGAGTGAGGAAAGATATGCTGAAACCTGAGGAATTTTTTCTTCCGCTCTCGGAAGCTGATCGTGAGCCCGGTTCCTTTACGGTAAACGCAAAATCATTTGCGCGGGATGCCTGGGAACGGTTTGTACGGAACCGCCTTGCGCTGACGGGGCTCATTGTTCTCATGATCATATCGCTCGTTGCACTCATCGGGCCGTTTGTATCGCCCTACCCTTATGACGGCATGAATGCTGCAATTCGCAATCAGGGCAGCAGTGCAGCACACTGGTTCGGCACCGATCAGTTCGGGCGTGACATCTTCACGCGCGTTCTCTATGGTACGCGGATAAGCCTGCTGATCGGATTTACTTCCACGGCAATCAATCTTGTTATCGGCATCCTCTACGGCGGTATTGCAGGATACTGCGGAGGCCGCACGGATATGATCATGATGCGTATTGTCGACATTATCTATGCCGTTCCCGCCATGATCTATATGATTCTCTTAATGCTTATTTTCGGCTCCAATGTTTACAGTGTGATTCTCGGAATCTGTGTGAACGGCTGGGTCAACATGGCTCGTGTTGTCCGTGCCCAGATTTTAAGCCTGAAAGAGCGGGAGTTCGCGGTTGCGGCTTTTGTTATTGGTGCGAGCCGAAAACGGATCTTATTCCGCCATTTGCTGACGAATTGTCTCGGCCCCGTGATCGTCACGGTTACGCTGATGATTCCTCAGGCAATCTTTACCGAAGCCTTTCTGAGCTTCATCGGGATCGGCATCTCCGCCCCGCAGGCAAGCCTTGGGACGCTTGCCCAGGATGCAAAAATGCTCCTGACGGTGTATCCGATGCAGATGGTTTGGCCGATTCTTGTGATCTGCCTTGTCATTTTTTCATTGAACTTTATTGGGGAAGGTTTGGAAACCGCTTTGAATCCGAGGGGGAAGCGCTGATGGCTGACAGATTACTGGAGGTTAAAGATCTGGCAGTAGAGTTCCGTACCGGTGAAGGCATAGTAAAAGCTGTCAGAGGAGTAAGTTTCCATGTCGAAAAAGGCGAAATTCTCGGCTTCGCAGGGGAAAGCGGATCGGGGAAAAGCGTAAGTGCAATGGCTTGTCTTGGCCTTCTGGCGTCAAACGGAACCGTTACAAGCGGCAGCATTCGTTTCGCAGGGAAGGAATTGCTTCTCCCGAAAGATTCCACTCGTGATCAGCTGCGCCGTCACGAAGAAATGCTTCGCAGGCTTCGCGGCAATGAGATCAGCATGATCTTTCAGGATCCCATGACCTATCTCAATCCTGTCCTGACAATCGGCACCCAACTGACAGAGGGCATTCTGGCCCATACACAGTGTTCACGCAGGGAGGCATGGAAAAAAGGAATTGAAATGCTGCGCCAGGTTGAGATTTCCGACCCTGAAAAACGGATGCGGCAGTACCCCTATGAATTTTCCGGAGGTATGCGCCAGAGAATCATTATTGCCATCGCTTTTTCGTGCGACCCTCAACTTCTCATCGCAGATGAACCGACCACTGCGCTGGATGTTACCGTTCAGGCGCAGATTCTTGATCTGATCCGGAAACGAGCACGGGAAAAAGGCACTTCCGTCATCATGATCACGCATGATCTCGGAGTGGTTGCTTCCCTGTGTGACAGAGTCGCCGTTCTGTACGGAGGCAGAATTGAAGAAGCCGGAACAGCGGATGAAATCTTTTACGAACCTCGTCACCCTTATACAGAAGGGCTTTTGAGCAGTGTTTCACGCCGAAATTCCGAAACGATGGATAAGACGCCTTTGACGCCCATTCCGGGTACGCCTCCTGATCTTCTTCACATGAATTCGGGTTGCCCGTTTGCTTCCCGCTGCCCTGAGGCTATGAGGATCTGCAAGGATTATCTTCCTGCAATCTCGTCTTTCAGCCGGACGCATGATGCAGAATGCTGGCGGTATTGCCGGGCTCAGGCACAGCAGCTCATTTTAAAGCAGATGGAAGAACGAGGTGAAAGAAATGAATAATCCGATCCTCTGTGTAAAAGATCTTGAAAAGACCTTTCAAGTGAGAACGGGAATGTTTGGAAAGCAGGGGATCATTCATGCGGTCAATCATGTTTCTCTGGAGCTTGCAAGGGGAGAGACGCTTGGGCTTGTGGGAGAGAGTGGATGCGGAAAAAGCTCCCTTGGCCGAACGATATTGAAAGTCTATGAACCTGACAGCGGTACAATCCTGTTTGATGGCAATGATATCACAACCTTGAGTCGGGAACAAATGCGCCCTTACCGGAAGAGAATGCAGATGATCTTCCAGGATCCTTATGCTTCTTTGAATCCGCGCTTTACAATCGGAGAGATGATTGCGGAACCGATGAAGATTTATAACATCGGCAGTGCAGACGAGAGGGCTGAACGCGTGAAGGCACTCCTGAAAACCGTCGGCTTAAGGCCCGATCACAGCACAAGATATCCGCATGAGTTCTCCGGCGGGCAGAGGCAGCGGATCGGAATCGCGCGTGCCCTGTCTCTTGATCCTGATTTTATGGTTTGTGACGAGCCAATCTCCGCTCTGGATGTCTCTATTCAGGCGCAGATTGTGAATCTCCTGGAAGAGATTCAGGCCAAGCGAAACATTTCTTACCTGTTTATCGCCCACGATATTACCATGGTTCAACATATCAGCCATCGTATCGGAGTCATGTATATGGGGTCTCTTGTCGAAGTCGGGAACGCAGATGAAATCTGCAACGATCCGCTGCACCCCTATACAAAAGCGCTGATATCCGCTGTTCCCCGTCCCGATCCCAGAAAGGAGCGCGAACGAACGGTTCTGAAACTGCCGGGAGAAACTCCAAGCCCGTTGAATCTGCCCGCCGGTTGTCCCTTTTCACTTCGGTGCCGTTATGCCTCCAAGCGATGCCGGGAGGAAATGCCTCAATTACGGCAGGTGTCAGGGCGAACCGTTGCATGCCATCTCGTGTCTTAACGCAGTAAAAAAGCATTCTGCTTTTTTATGATAAACCCAACTGTATCCTGAGAAAATAAAACTGGAGGAGGAACCCATGAAAAAACATCTGACCCATATTCTCACTGTGATCCTTGTAATGTCTGTTCTTTTCAGCATTGCTGCTCTTCCCGCATTTGCTGAC
>JAFUGY010000006.1 GCA_017469115.1 Oscillospiraceae bacterium | reverse complement strand
TACAGCGGCATGGTGCGCAAGTGAGTCGGGGGGTGAGTCAGGGGGACGTATCAGGTGACTCACTGTAAATGTATTGCATGTGCCTCAATTAAAGCTTTATAATGAATTACTGGACAGTAAAAAGTTTTAGGCTTCCTCAGGCTGCCCGTTTCCCTGAAGAACTTCCGTTTTCCTTCTGACGCTCACGAATAAATCGAGTTATGAAGGAATCCGGATGCTGTAGCAAAAGCGAATAAATGTTTTTCCGTGCATAATACATCACTGTACCTTCCGAAGGGCATTGCGGTGATGCTGTCCGCAGATACCGGATCTTCTTTGCAGACCGTGCGCTTCTTCCATCGAGAGCGATCAGCTGAAGGATTCCCATAGCAATGGATGCAAACAACACGAACCCTTCTATCGCCTTGATATTACCAAGGATAAGGTCTCGTTTGTGGGCATCAACGATGGTTTCCAACTGATCCGGGTCCTCCTTCTTTGAAAAATGGTTAAGCTTTGGTACCGCTTTTGACCAGAAGTGATAGGCAAAGCCGCCGATCTGCTGCTTGAACTCACGAAACAGCTCCTCGATTGAGAAACGGTATGCGTACAGTTCAATGATACGCTTCGGGCTCAGCGAAAGATCTGTACTGACAAGGATGCTCCTGCTTCCATTGTATTGAACAAGGACGAAGCGAAGCTCCTGATACAGCTTCTGTCCCCACAGAAGATCCGTACAGTAATAGGAAACCTCCTGTTTCTCTCCATACATGTAGACAGCTGCCCTGGTGAAGCGGGCTGCCTTCTCTGTGAAGAGTGAAGCAACCTGCACTGGTGTCCCTTTAAGTCTGGGGCGGCCACGCTTCCGGCTCTGGCTGGCTCGGGGCTTCCTATAGGCCCTGCAGTTGCTTTTTGCCTTGGTAATGATATCAACACACGGAGCATCAGAAGCATTATGTTTTTTCAGTTCCTGCAATGCCGGTACGGAGAGAAAGTATCTGTCCAACAGCAGATATGCTGTCCCGAACACTTTTGCAGCGGCACAGCCGTTCCGGACCATCTGCACAACGTGGCTGTCCGGAGAGATCCCGGATCCATTCCAGGAGGATACCGCCCGCAGGCCGTCCTGGATGTTCATTTTCAGCGGTGCACAAAACTTGCCGCCCTTGCGTCCGATGAGAACACCGACTGCCCCGAACATGTGCCCGAACATGAACTTTGGTTTCGAAGAGTTCTCGGATTCCTGCAGAAGTTTCTTGACACCAGCCATATGGAACGCTTCCTTCGATTGCTTGACACCATCGCCGACCAGGATACAGCGTTTCTTTACACGATAGATCGGAGCCTTTTCCGCCAGCAGCCTCCACCAGGTGTGCCGGATTGCATCCGGTTCCCATGCGGCTGAATGAAAGAAATGGATCAGCGGTTCATAGCATCTGGGAGCAAGTGACAGGTCACGGATGACGGAAGTTACGCCAAGCTGATCTGAGCGGAGCATAAACCCGACAATAACCGTAACGAACCATCCGAAGGCTGCTTGTCTGGAAAAGCAGGGACGAAACTCTCTAAGAAGCTGTTCGATCCATTGAAACATATGGCTGCTTGTTTACTGGCGCAGATACCGGAGAGGGACACACCGGCAGGATGCAGATTCAATCCCTGTATTTCGCCGTTAAAGAATCCAGTTCTTTCAGAAGTGCCTCTTTCTGCTTCTGAAGCTTTGAAACTTGTTTCTCCAGCTCACGGATCCTGGCTCGATCCGCATGGGCTTCATCATCCATGTTCACAGAAGCAGATACAGGTGCCGGTTCTGTGGCACTTGATTTCCGCTTTTGATGTCGGTTGGTCGGGACGACTTCACCTGTAACAGGATCAATTTTACCGATGATCTTACGGCGGGATCTGGGTTGTTGTTTTTCTTTGTCCCAATACGACTCGGAGTCTATAACATAAGTGATTCCAGTCTTTTTGTTGGTTTGTTTTATGATAGCCAAGTAAACATCCTCCTAGTGATATTATAACATTTCACTAGCCAAAAGTAAATGCACTATGTGAAATTTAACTAATTTATTTCACTAGGATTAGTATAGCAGTTATTGTTGGATTAGGGTAGTTCAAACACCCTATAATCTATAAAAACTTTTCACTGTCCAGAATGAATTATTGGAGAGTGAAAAAACCAATGAAGAGGATAAGGAACATTGCTTAAAAATCAGACACCAGACTGCGGATGAGGTAAACAGCATCGCTGTTTTGAATCTTTT
>JAFUGY010000042.1 GCA_017469115.1 Oscillospiraceae bacterium | reverse complement strand
AATGTGGCCGTGATGAGCCCCGCGGCCGAGGCGGCCAGGCGCGGCGGCGCGGATGGACTCGCCGCGATCAATACGTTCAAGAGCATTATCGGAGTAAATCACCATACCTATGTCTCCTCGCCGGCGGTTCACGGGAAATCTGCCGTGGGAGGTTACAGCGGCAACGCTGTCAAGCCCATTGCCCTTCGTTTTATCGCGGAATTGGCACAGAATCCGGCCCTGCAGGGCATGCATCTGAGCGCCATGGGCGGTGTGGAAACCTGGTCAGATGCGCTGGAATTCATCCTGCTCGGCGCAGGCAGCATCCAGGTCACCACGGCGGTGATGCAATACGGTTACCGCGTGATCGATGATCTCAAGGCCGGGCTCAACTATTACCTGGCGGAAAAGGGCTTCGCTCATATCGGCGAGGCGGCGGGGCTTGCGCTGGATTCTGTCAGTGGTTCGACCGATGTTCTGGAACGCGACACCGTTGTTTTTCCGAAGTTTCATCGGGAGAAGTGCATCGGCTGTGGTCGCTGTGTGATCTCCTGCGCCGACGGCGGACATCAGGCGATTCGCTTGTCAGACGATCGCAGGCCTGTGCTCGACGGAAGAAAATGCGTCGGCTGCCACCTGTGTGTGCTGGTCTGCCCGGAGAAAGCGATTACCTCCAGCCGCAAGCGAATCAGAAACCGGTTATAAGAATTGTAAGAACTTAAGTAAGAATTGGGGACGGTTCTTTTTTCTTGCGTTTTTCGAAATCCTCTGATAGAATGTAGAAAACTCAGACGTTGGGAGGGATAAATATGCCGAGGCAAGCACGCTGCTTCGAAGAAGGCGAATATTTCCACGTGATGGTTCGCGGGATCAATAGGCAGGATATTTTCTATGATGATGAAGACAGGCAGCGGTTTTTAGAAACAATGCAGCGTTTTTCTTCAGAGACAGATGTTTCTGTTATTGCCTGGTGCCTGATGAGTAATCACGTCCATCTCCTTCTCAAAGCAGACAGAATGCCAGATCTGTTTATGAAAAAGCTGGGATGCAGCTATGTTCCTTACTTTAACCGGAAATATGGCAGAGTCGGGCATCTGTTTCAGGATCGTTACAAAAGCGAGACGATCAAAGATGACAATTACATGCTGGCAGTAGTCCGATATATCCACAAGAACCCGGAGAAAGCTCATATTTGCAGGATGAGTGATTATCGATGGAGCAGTTACGGCGAGTTTCTGGATGGACGCGAATCAGCCAATACGGATCTGATCCTGGGAATGCTCGGCGGCTCGGAAGGATATAGACAGTTTATGGAAACGGCTGATTCAGCTGTCTATATGGATGAACATAATGGCTTTACCGAGAGGGAAGCGCTGGACAAGTTCTCGGAACTTTTTCCTGACGGTGCAGGCTCCATCCAAAGTCTGCCACGCAGAGAGCGCAACGAAGCGATTGGTAAACTTGCTGATGCCGGGCTGACAGCTGCGCAGATCTGCCGTATCACCGGCCTGGGCAAAACCATCGTTTATAGTGCGTTAAAATAAGAAAAAAGAACCGTCCCCAATTCTTATTTGGCTAACTTGTCAACTCTTCCGAAAGCTTGCAAACTTGAATTTTCGGTTTAGCAACTATTTGTTCAAACTTTGCAAGTAGTTGGCAAGCGTAAAGAACAAGCCATGTCGAGAATGCACACACGCAATGTACGAAGATTGGTTTACATAACTTGTTTTCGCATTAACCGTCCCCGATTCCTGCAATTCTTGAGAAAAAAGAACCGTCCCCAATTCTTCTTCAATTCTTCTGAAAAAAAGTCTTGCTTTATTTCGCTAATGTGGTAATATACTACTCGGCTAAAGAAATAAAATAAACGGAGGAAATTTTTATGAAAAAAACTTTTGCCGCTGTATTGGCCATTATTATGATCTTTTCTTTGAGCGCAGTTGCTCTTGCGGATGACGGGAAGGTCTTTATCATGGGGATCGATCCGGAGTATCCGCCTTTCAGCTATCTGGGTGACGACGGTGAGTACACCGGATTCGATGTGGAAGTTTGCCAGGCTGTGTGTGATTATCTTGGATGGAAGCTTGAGATCTTTGGCGTGAACTGGGATGAGAAGCTGGTGCAGCTCGATTCCATGGAATGTGACTGCGTCTGGTCTGGAATGACCATCCTTGACAGTATGAAGGAAGCGGGATATGTAATCTCTGAGCCTTATTACGACAATACCCAGGTTCTCGTTGTGAAAGAAGGCAGTGGCCTTGCCTCTTCCGCAGATCTTGCGGGAAAGCTTGTTGCCGTGCAGTTGGGAACTTCCGGTGAGGCGCTCCTCAACGGCGATCTGGCAGATCTGGCAGCCACTTTTGATAATGTCGTCACTTGCGACAGCTTCCTGAAGTGCTTTACCGAACTGGAAGGAAATGCTGTAGATGCAGTGTTTGTTGATCTCCCGGTTGCAGCAAGCTACGCTGCCAATCATGATGGGCTGCTGATCATTGATGAGCAGCTGGGCGCAGAGCAGTATGGTATCGCATTCCGTTCCGGAGATGCCGAACTGTGCGCACAGGTTGAGGAAGCAATTCAGGCTCTGGTTGAAAACGGAACATATGCGGAGATTGCTTCCAAGAGCGAGTACACGGACATTGTCAATAATCTGTTGTTTCTGAATGCGAGTGAAAGTGTTGCTTAAAGCAATATGAGCAGGAGCAGGCTTTCAGAAAGCAGCTCCTGAATCACTTCGATTCCTTTGGCATAAACCATTCTTGCAGTGCGTTTATGTTTTGGAATAGTTTGATGGACTGTAAAAAAGATGAGAAAGCCCGAAAGCACCGCTTTAAGGTGCTTTCGGGAAATTCTGTCTTATCGCCGATAAGAAAAGTATCAATGAAGAAAATGAGGATCTCCTGATGTCATTAATGACTATGATTATCAAAATGAGTGAGGGCCTGGGGAAAACCTGTGCTATCTTTTTCCTGACCCTGCTCTTTTCCCTTCCGCTGGGAATGATTGTCGCACTGCTCCGGATGAGCAAAGCCAAAGTGGTATCCGCTATTACCCGGTTTTTCATTACGGTAATCCGGGGCACCCCTTTGATGCTGCAGCTTCTGGCGGTGACCTACGGGCCGTACTACCTGTTCGGGGCTAACGTTTCCAGAAACAAGCTGATCCCGGTTGTCATTGCGTTTTCAATCAACTATGCGGCATACTTTGCGGAGATCTACCGGGGAGGAATTGAATCAATTCCCATCGGCCAGTATGAGGCAGCGGAAGTCCTGGGATATACGAAGTTCCAGACCTTCATGCGTATCATTCTTCCTCAGGTGATTAAGAGAATTATGCCAAGCGTTACGAATGAAGTGGTCACACTGGTGAAAGATACGTCTATGGCCTTTACCGTCTCCTATCAGGAGATGTTTACGATCGGCAAACAGATTGCAAACTCACAGACAAGTTTTATGCCTTTTGTGGTTGCCGGTGTGTTCTACTATATCTTCAATGCAATCGTTGACTATCTGATGGGCAGAATCGAGAAAAGCCTGGACTATTATCGGTGAGAGGGAAGGCAGCAATGGCAGATTTTAATAAGTCGGAAAGCATGGGTGCACAGGAAGCCAGAAATATTCTGGCGGTGAATGCTTTGCAGAAATCATTTGGTTCTCTTCAAGTCCTGAAGGATATTTCCCTTCGTGTCGAGCAGGGAAATGTAGTTTCGGTGATCGGGCCGTCCGGTTCCGGCAAGTCTACTTTACTTCGCTGCATCTCTTTCCTGGAGAAGGCAGACGGAGGAGATATCCTGTATGACGGGCAGCATGCCGTGAAAGACGGCGTTTACGCTACAAAGGCGGAGCTGAACCGGTTCCGAACCAGATTCGGATTGGTTTTTCAGAACTTCAATCTGTTTCCTCATTATTCTGTAATGAAAAATATCACGGAGCCGCCGATGATACGGGGAGAGAGCAGAGAGGAAGTAACAGAACGGGCTTCGGCACTGTTGAAAAAAATGGGTCTTGAGGGGAAAGAGAATGCTTACCCCTGTCAGCTCTCCGGCGGTCAGCAGCAACGCGTAGCGATTGCCCGTGCACTGGCGTTGAATCCGGAAATCCTTTTCTTCGATGAACCGACCAGCGCACTCGACCCGGAACTTACAGGAGAAGTGCTCAAAGTAATCCGGCAGTTGGCAGAGGAAAAAATGACGATGGTAGTGGTTACACATGAAATGCCGTTTGCACGGGCAGTAAGCAATCGTGTAATCTTTATGGATAAGGGCGTCATTGTAGAGGAAGGACACCCCGAACAGGTATTGGGCAGTCCGCAGCAGGAGAGAACCAGGCAGTTCCTGAGAAATTATCAGAGGTGAATATCTTATATTATGTCCTGGATCCGACGTCCAATATAACGATTCTGGCAGAAACACCGGTGCCTGTAGAATTACAGCCTTCTGTGGCTTCCCGTCTGATGCTGGCGGAGCCGGAAGCGGAACAGGCAGGTTTCCTCAGCAATGAGCCAGGCTGCGATATCTCTTTGCGGATGGCAGGAGGTGAATTCTGCGGAAATGCAGCCATGAGTGCTGCAGTGGTGGCTGCGACTCGAAAAGGGGAAGAAAGCGGTACAGTTACAGTCCGCGTCTCAGGGGCGCCTCATCCGGTGACAGTAATGATAAAAAAACAAAGGGATGGTTCCTGGTTCGGGACTGTAAACATGCCTCGTCCTATCGGATATCGCTGCATGGAATTACCCGGTTTCGCAAGGCTTCCCGTGGTTCGTTTTCCGGGTATAACGCATGTCATAGTGGAATCCCCGATGGAGAAGGGGAAAGCAGAGTCACTCATCAGGGAGTGGTGTGCCTTTCTCGGCGCAGATGCTCTTGGTATCATGATCCTGAACAGGGCAGAATCCCGGCTGCATCCTCTTGTTTATGTACCCTCAGCGGGTACGCTGTTCTGGGAAAACTCCTGTGCCAGTGGCACGACCGCCGTTGGTAGTTTTCTTGCTGCTGAATCCGGAAAAACGATCGAAAAAACGCTGCAGCAGCCGGGAGGAAGCCTGACCATTGCAGCGTCTGAAACCGGTGATCTCCTGTTGAGCGGAACCGTCCGCATCCGGAAACACGCAGTGTTTTAATACTTTGTTTTTCTACGCCAAACGTTATGCATTCTTCCCGCGCAGGCGTGGGAGCCAGTAATTTTTGCCGTAGAGGACAATTTCGATGAAAAAGCACATGATCATTGCGGCAAAAACATCAACGGCCGAATGCTGTTTTACAAAGCAGACAGCCAGACAGATCATCACTACAAAAACGGTCAGAAGAATCTTCCAGATGCGTTTCAGGTTGCGATCTTTCCACGCCACAGACAGGATTGCAAAGGAATAGGCCGCATGGAGGGAAGGACAAACCCCGGTGTTGGTGTCAAACCGATAAATGAAAGCCATCAGTGCCGTTAGAATATTCTCACGGGGAAAAATCTCGGGCCGAAGATCCTGCCTGCTGGGGTAGACGATATAGATGAACATGGCAATTGCCTGGGTACACATGATGTAAATCTGAAGTTTTTTGAAGTTCTCTACATCTGTGAGCATGGTATACAGCAGGGAACCGAACACCAGGAAAAACCATCCGCAATAGAAAATCAGAAAAAATTCATTGAACGGGATCAGATCATCCAGCCGACAATGAATCGGATGGCACTTTTCGATCGGAATCAGGTTTTCTGTCAGAAAATACAGAAGGAAATAGACAATCCAGCCGCCCAGCAGTTTCAGATGAGAAAACTTTGGATCATTGAGTCGACGAAGGGAAAACCCGCTGTAATCAATTATCTTTGCCATTTGTATAGACCTCGAGAGGGATATTCTTGGGATAATCCTTTTTTGCGATATTCGGATAGGGGACGACCGTGTGTTCCGGCAGAGAGACGGCGGCCTCTGTGATCCGGTCCATCAAAGTGTTGCAGATCCGTTTGCGTTCTTCCGCAATGGGAGCATCTGCCCGGAAGCGGATCGGCTCGCAGTACGTGATGAGACTCAAACGGGGAGCAATATACATCGGTACAAAACAGAGTTCTTTCCCGGTTTTTTTGTAATAAAAGCGAGCAAGATCTACGAATTTGTCCTGAAAATCGTGCACAATGTTGTTGTGTTCATCATAGCATTCAGGAAAGATGACGATTTTTGCCCCTTCCTGCAGCCTTTCGACCGACTGGCGGAAGGTAGTGATCAGCCTTGCATCGTGATATACCGGGATCGTATTGGCATTGTTAAAAGTAACGACTGAAATCGGAGTGATCAGATAGCTTAAAAGCTTATAAAACCATTGAATTGACTTCGGCTTCCCGGACCAGAAATCCTGAAAAGCATAATCGTGCACTTCTTTCCAGTGCATCATTTCACCGATGCACCAGGTATAATGTTTTCCGGGGGTGTACAGTTCTGCGGAAACAGGGCCGTTCATCTGGCAGTGGTTTCCAACAAGTACACAGGGTTCATCCGGCAGATTTTCTGTCCCGGTCAGCTTGAATTTCGGGAAGATCAGCCAGGCGAGCCATTTGATGATGCGAAAGATCCAGTAAGTGTGCTTATAACCCATGTTTCATTCTTCTTCTCTTGAAAAGATGTTTAATTATCTTAACAGAAGTGAGCCGGGAATGCAAGAAAAACCGGTTGTTTTCTGGCAGGAAAAGCTCATTGACCAAATCAGTTATGGAATTCACAGTTAACATTTTCTAACCAAAAGTTAGGTGATTCTAACTTACCGGGCAAATTTTTTTACTTTTTTTTCAAATTAGGAATTGATTTTTAGAAGGATTGTGCTATTATAGATTTGACCCTGATGGGAATAAGAGATGGAGGTATTCTTAATGTTCGTTATTACTGATGATTGCCTTTCCTGTGGCACCTGCGCAGCAAATTGCCCCGCAGAAGCAATTGACATGGGCGATGTCCATTACGAAATCGACCAGGACAAGTGCCTGCAGTGTGGTTCTTGCCAGGCAAACTGCCCGGCAGATGCAATTACTGAGGAATAAGATTCCTTAAAAATGCCAGACAGAGGGCAGCAGATGCCCTCTGTCTTTTTTCGTCGTTGGAAGGGAGAAGTTCTTGTGGCGCAGTTCGATTATCTTTGGCAGGGTGGGCCGGAATTTGCCCAGTCCGAACATTTTCGGTTTGGAACGGATTCTGTCTTACTCGGAAATTATGTTAACTTGACAGGCGCAAAACGCGCAATTGATCTCGGATGCGCTTCCGGTGTTATTTCGCTCTTGATGCTCTCCCGCAACGAAACACTCCATGTAACCGGCCTTGAAATCAATGAAGAAGCCGCTGCTCTTGCCGGAGAAAATATGGCGCACAACGGTCTCAATCAGCGCAGCACGATTCTGTGCGGGGATATCTGCAAGGTAAGAGGGATGCTCCCTGCCGGGGCTTTCGATGTTGTGGTGTCCAATCCGCCCTACTATGCCGTGACGACCGGGGATGTTTCTCCGGATGCAGCTCGGGCAAAAGCAAGAGGTGAGGTTGCCTGCACGCTGGACGATCTTTGCGCCGCAGCGGCCTATCTCTGCCGCTGGGACGGTAAATTTGCCGTCGTCTATCGGCCGGACAGATTGCCGGAACTTTTTGAAGCGATGAAACGCCACGGGATAGAGCCGAAACGAATGCGCATTGTCTGTCACACGGTTTCCTCTTTGCCCAGTCTTGTTCTGGTGGAAGGGCGCCGCGGCGGAAAACCCGGGCTGAAATTTGAAAAAGTGTTGTTGCTCAAGAATCCGGACGGATCGGATACCGAGGAAATCAAAGCCATATATCACAGATAAAAACGCCCTCCGGCAATGCCGGAGGACATTTTATCTCACCCAACGTCTTCCACCACACGGGAAGGAGAACGTTCCAGAATTTCAGGATGCTGAAAGATATAGCGCATTGCATTGAGAAACTGGGAATAGTACCGTGCATCGGCAATGCGATTGTCAATAACAGCTTTGCACACGATATGTTTTGTGTCAGCAACAAGGCCGGTTTTGTCCATTTCATACACATGATGCCGCGGCCCGATAGACAGGGTAACCGGCAGCGTGCCGATTTTCCCCAGCTGGATATACGCTGGTGCTGTTTTCATCATACCTGCATCCGAAACAAGCAGGGAAGCATGGAGCGGGCTGCGATCGAGCCAGCTCTGCGGGAGCCACCCGAAATAGTCCATCACGCGAAGAACCAGCACACCGAGGCGGATGAACAGCCTGGGAGCACGGCTGAAGCTTTCCATCAGGTCTTCAAAGGAGCCGGATACCTCCTGGGTGCGGATCTCGTCAATTTTGTCATTGATCTTGCGATAGACATCAAAAATGGTGTCACTTGCATCAAACCGTATTTTTACCCGTGCGTCGGACGATTCCAGTGTTTCACTGCGTTTCACGGTGAGCACGATATCAATATCGTTCCGTGCATAAACTCTTCGTCCGACGACAAACCGGTTCAGTCCCGGCAGCATGGAGATACAGCGGATGTAAGCTGCAATAAAAAAATGCAGAAAACCGATGTTTTTATATCCGTTTACCCGCTCCTGCCGAAGGCATTTATCGGCTGCAGAAACATCGAAATCCTCTTCATAGAGAATTCCGGCGCCGTCCCGATCACGCAGTAAATAAGGGATAAACTTGCTGAGTGCAGGCAGAGAACGGAGAAGGCGGCCTTCCTTCCGGTCTCCGGAACGATGTTTGTAAGAATTTGCCATAGAGGGAACTCCTTTATCTTATCTGCGTGTTTTTAAAATTGCACGGATATCCGTTCCGGCAAAATGAATGGTTTTATAGAAACCGTTCAATCTGGAACAGATGGAAGAACTGTAGCGCGAAGAAAGCTCATCCGGATAGAGTGTGGTGTTGATCAGGGTGGGCTTTTTGGTGTTCAAACGGGAATTGATCAGCGTATAGAGCGCGCTCATAACCATCGGGGTCATCATCTCCGTGCCGAGATCGTCAAGAATCATCAGGTCGCAGCTGAGCATATTGCTTACTCTTGCGCCGGCTGCCTCCGCCTCGTCCTGATCCCGGGAAAACTGCTGCTTTTCAAAGGCGGAAAAGACGGAAACCGCCGTGTCGTAAAAAACCGTATAACCCTTTTCGGCAACCTCGCGGCCGATACAGGCAGAGAGATAGGATTTCCCAAGCCCGGCTTCTCCCTGAAAAAGGAGGTTCTCCGATGTTGCGGAAAAGTTTTTGGCATATTCCCGGCAGAAGGTGAACACTTTGTGCATATACTCCCGTGGGACGCACTGGAAGAATTCACTGTATTGATCGGAATAAAGGGAAAGGTCGAAGGTTTCAAAACTCTCATTTCCGTTCCGTAAGAGGGAACTGAGAGAATTGGATAACTCCCTGTTATACAGTGCCTCAAGACAGGAGCAGATCCCGGAGGAATCTTTTCCGGTGTCATGGCAGCGCGGACAGGAATAGATTTCATCCGTCCAGGTCAGAGGATAGCCGTTTTCCACCAGCAGCTCTGCACGCCGCATCTGAAGAGAGAGATTCTTTTCCTGCAGTGCATCCATTTTTTCTTTGCTGTCATCCTTCCGGGAGACGGCAAGCCGCGCAAGCTCGATCATCTGCGCCCGGAGCTGATTGTCAATAGCTTCAATTTCCGGGATGCGAGTGTAAACCGTGCGAATGCGTTTTTGACGCTCTGCTGCATTTTCGTCCCGGATTTCCGCTAATCGTGAGCGGGCACGCGCTAAAAGCCTGGTGTTATACGGCATGGAAAGCCTCCTTCTCAGAAACCCTGAACGGTAGTATAATCAGATTACACGAAATCGTGTTAACAATTTATGAAATATAAGGCGGAAAATCATTATATCATTAAATTTCGCTTGTCGCAAGTTCCTTATCTGTGATATAATACCCTGTCTATAATGGAATGATGTTGTTTATTCCTTGAAAAGGACATTTGAAGGAGATAGAAACATGCTTGAGCTCCTTTCACCGGCCGGCTCCCCCGAAGCAGTGATTGCTGCCGTGCAGAATGGCGCGGATGCCGTTTATCTCGGCTTTGGGGACTATAATGCCAGGCGCGGAGCAAAAAACTTTACAGGAGAAGAATTTGAAAAAGCGGCGCGTTACTGCAGAGTGCGCGGCTGCAAAGTATATGCCACGCTCAATACGCTCGTCAATGACAGGGAGATTGAGGGTGCGGTTCGTTGCGCGCGGATGGCGGCAAAATATGGGGCTGACGGCATCATCATTCAGGACGTCGGCCTGATCCGCGTTCTTCGAAATGCACTCCCGGATTTGCCGCTGCATGCAAGCACGCAAATGAGCATTCACAATCTTGCCGGAGCGGAAGCTGCTGCCGAGATGGGTCTTACCCGTGTCGTGCTTGCACGCGAGCTCAGCCTTGAACAGATTCGTTTCATCACAAAGAACACTTCGGTCGAAACGGAAATTTTCGTCCACGGTGCGCTGTGCTTTTGCCATTCGGGGCAATGCTATATGTCTGCTCTGATCGGCAGAAGAAGCGGAAATCGCGGAATGTTTGCACAGCCTTGCCGGATGCAGTACAGTCTCGGCGGGCGGATGGATGATTATCCGCTTTCCCTGAAAGACAATTGCCTGATCAACCGCCTGGAAGAAATAGAAGACGCAGGGGTTTCCTGCATCAAAATAGAAGGGCGCATGAAACGCCCGGAATATACTGCCATTGTTACGGATATCTACCATCGCGCCATGAGAGAGCATCGCCAGCCTACAAAAGAAGAGATGGAGATGCTGGAAAACGCCTTTTCACGCAACGGCTTTACGCAGGGATATTTTGACGGCGACAAGCAGAATATGTTCGGCACCCGCGGGGAAATACCCGAGGATACCGAAAAGCTCTTTGCGGCTACCCGCCGTTCCTATGCCGACGGAGAGATGCGGCGTGTCCCGGTGCACTTCTATACCGTCTGCCGAAAAGAAGAAAATATGATGGCCATTGCTTTTGATGATGATGGCAACAAAGCCGTGGCGGAGGGGCCCATGCCGGAAAAAGCCAAAAGGCAGGGTCTCACCGATGCCTATATTGTGGAACAGATGTATAAAACAGGCGGCACGCCTTTCCATGTGGTCGAAAACAAAGCGCAGACGGATCCGGGCCTGTTTGTCTCCGCATCCGAGATTAATGAGATGCGCCGCAAGCTCATTGCCACGCTGTCTGAAAAACGCGGAAAAGCACCTGCGCGACAGGGAGGCAGCATCCCGGCATTTCCCAAAAACATTCCTGCTGTGACGGATCCGAACGTTATTTTTCAGGTCCGCACCGAAGATCAGCTGACCGAGGAAATGGCAGAGCTGAAGCCGGCCTATCTCTATGTGCCGGCGCATCTGATGAAGGATCGTTTTGAGCTCCTCAAGCCTTTTACCGACAGGGGTACCGTACCGGTGGCGGTTTTGCCTCGCGTTATTACCGATAATCAGGCGCAGGAGATCATGGGTACGCTGCGGGAGCTGCAGGCAAAGGGAATTCGCGAAGCGCTGGTCGGCAATCTCGGCCACATCGTCTATGCCACCAATGCCGGGCTGGCCCTCCGCGGTGATTTCGGGTTGAATATGTTCAACTCCTTTTCTCTCGATGTGCTGAAGAAGGCCGGATTCCTTTCAGCAACGGCTTCTTTTGAGCTGAGATTGGCGCAGATCAAAGACCTTTCAAAGCCCCTTGATACCGAAATCATTGTGTACGGGCGCCTTCCTCTCATGGTGAGTGACCAGTGCGTGATCAAAGAGAGCGCCGGCCACTGCGCCTGCCAGGTTCCCGGTCAGCTTGCCGACAGGATGGGTTCTGTTTTTCCGGTGGTGAAAGAATACGGCTGCCGAAATGTGATTTATAATGCTCATAAGCTCTATCTTGCCGATAAGAAGGAAGATCTTTATGCCTGCTCTCTCTGGGGGCTGCGTATGCTCTTTACCACGGAGAGCGGGAGAGAATGCGCCGAAGTTGCCAGAGGATATCTGGGGTTGTCCGATTATAAGCCGAATGTGCTTACGCGCGGCCTGTATTACAGAGGTGTTGACTGATGGCAATTATTCTCGCTTCTGCTTCTCCGAGAAGGAAAGAGCTGATGGAGCGTCTCTGCGTGCAGGATCTTGTCATTCTTCCGGCCAGGGGAGAAGAAAAGCCTCCCCAAGATGCAGGCCCGGGGGAGACGGTGAAAGCGCTCGCCCGCGCCAAGGCACGGGAAGTTGCGGCAATCCGCCGTGCCGGAGGGGAAAACAACGCAGACGATGTGATCGTTGCTGCTGATACCATTGTCTGGCATCACGGCAGAATCTACGGGAAACCCCATTCCGAAAAGGAAGCACAGGAAATGCTGGAAAGCCTTTCCGGCAGCACGCATGAGGTGTATACAGGGGTCTGCGTGATTCGCGGAGAGCAGGAACTGACGGAATATGAGAAAACTTCCGTTACCTTCCGTGAACTGACGGGGGAGGAGATTCTTGCCTATATTGCTACCGGTGAGCCGATGGACAAAGCCGGGGCTTACGGAGCACAGGGAATTGCTTCCCTGTTTGTATCCGGCATTGAAGGCGATTTCTTCAATGTGATCGGTCTGCCGGTCTGCCGGCTCGGGTTGATGTTGAAAAAAACAGGAGTGAAACTTCTTTGAGAGATTATCTGAGGAAAAACGGAATACGGATGGCGATTATCGTCTTCTCTGTGGCGTTTGTGATCGGTCTCAGCTCTGCGGCGCGAAACGGCAGAGTGGGCTTTCTTCAGAATATGACGGGCGTGCTGGAATCACCGGTCAAAAAAGTTCTCAGCTCCACGGTCAACTGGTTTAACACTATTTACGGTTATTTGTTTGAATACGACTCTCTTCTTGCCGAGAATGAATCGCTTCGTTCCCAGCTGGCCGATGCACAGGAATCTGCCCGTGAAGGAATTGCTGCCTCCGAGGAAAATGCCCGCCTGCGAAAGCTGCTGGAGCTGCGTGATGCCCATAATGACTATGTGATGGAATCCAGCAAAATTGTTCTCTGGTCGTCCTCAAACTGGTCCTCTTCTTTCACCATCAGTAAAGGCTCTGCCAGCGGCATTGAACTCGGCGACCCTGTTATTACAGAGTATGGCGTGGTAGTTGGCCAGATTACGGAGCTCGGTTCAAACTGGGCTACAGTTTCCACCTTGATTGATGTTGATATGTCCGTCGGTGCTTTTGTCGGAGACACGGGTACCTCCGGTATGGTGGTGGGCGAATACTCTTTTATGAAGCGCAATCAGGCAAAGCTGACCTACATGGCCGACGGTGCACAGATTTTTGTGGGCGACGTTGTGCTTACCTCCGGTTCGGGAGGCGCCTTCCCGGCCGGCCTCGTGATTGGCACGCTCAGCGCCGTGAGGACGGAGTCCGGCGGTCAGCTGGAATACGGTGTCGTAGAACCCGGCTGTGACTTCAGCCAACTTGTGCAGGTGTTCATTATCAAAGATTTCACGGTTGTGGAATAACTTCTCTCCTGACAGAGAGGAGTGGGCTGTATAGCCCGGAGGAAAGCTCTTGAGAGAATTTTTTGCACAACTGTATATCAAACGGATCCTGCAGTATATGTTGTATATGTTCCTGTCCCTTGTTCTGCAGAATATGGTTTTCACACAGGTCCGGCTTTTCGGCGTGCATCCGATGGTGCTGCCCTCAGTCTGTGTGGCAGTCGGGATGTTCCAGGGGTCAACCTGGGGCGCGGCTTTTGGCCTTGTGATGGGCATATTTGCAGACATGGCTTTTGTGGAAAATACGCTTCTGTTCACGCTTCTTTTCCCGGCGATTGCTTTTTTCTCCGGCTTTGTGTGCCAGTTTTTTGTGAACAGGCGGTTCTTCGCCTTTATGGGGCTTTCACTCGCCGCAGCTTTCGGTACGGCTGTTGTGCAGATGGTTGCGACGTTTGTGGGAGATGCCTGGTCTCCGGTCATGCTGGAAACCGTCGCTTTGCAGACGCTCTGGTCTCTTCCACCCGCTGTGTTGGCGTATTTTCCGCCCGCACATTGGATCAGTTGAGGTGATCATAAGAAACAATGTATAAACTTGTAAAACCCGGCAGGGTGGCAGCACTGCTGATCATCTTTGTGGTGATTATTCTGGTCTATCTGGTGTTCCTTTATAAGCTCCAGATTATCGAAGGAGAGCGCTATTACCATCAGAGTGAAGAGCTCATCCAGGAGAGGAAAACAGTCACCGCTGCGAGAGGAAACATTCTTGACCGTTACGGCCGGATTCTTGTCAGCAACAAAGAAGCCTATAATATCAAGATAGACATCACCAAGCTTTTTGCCAGTGAAGATCCGAACAGTGTCATCCTTGATCTGGTGGACATGGTTCGCGGTTATGGGGATGACTATACCGACGACCTCCCGATCACGTTTGAGCCTCCCTTTGAATACGACCCGAACATGACGGAAATCCAGCGTACCATGCTCAATGCCTATTTCCGCGACAAAGGGGACAGTCTTCCGGAGAACCCGACAGCGGTTGAGCTGATGGCCTATATGCGCACCCGCTATGAAATTGATAACAGCTATTCCGCTGAAGAGATGCGCCTGATTGCGGGGGTGCGGTATTCCATCAATGTGCGCTATGCCATCAACACGGCGGACTATGTTTTCGTTCAGGATGCAAGCATGGGGCTGATCTCCTCCATCATGGAGAATAAGCTGACAGGCATTGAAGTTTCGCGTGCTTACATGCGCCATTATAACACCGAGTACGCTGCGCATCTGTTGGGTTACGTCGGCTTGATGACGCAGGAGGAGTATGAAAAATATAACCTCCTGGAATACGCAAATGACGCTTATGTCGGGAAAGACGGCATCGAATATGCCTTTGAAACCGAGCTCCACGGGAAGGATGGGGAAGTGGAGGAAACCCGCAATGTCTCCGGTACGATTCTTTCCACCGTCTATCTCAAGGAACCGGAGCCCGGGAATCATATCTATCTCACGATTGACAGCGTCCTTCAGGAGCAGACGGAGCGTATTCTTGCCAACGGCATTGCCTATATGCGGCGAAACCGCGCCACCGAGCGCGCCGAAGGCATTGCCCGCGGAGACTATAATCCCGATCTGAAAGATGAAATTACAGGCGGTGCAGCCGTCGTCGTCAATGTGAAAACGGGCGAACCTCTTGCCATAGCAAGTTTTCCGACGTATGATGTCTCCACCATTATCGAGAAATACGGCGAGCTTCTGGCCGAACCCAATGCACCGCTGTTCAACCGTGCGCTTCTGGGCGCTTATGCGCCGGGCTCTGCTTTCAAGCCCTGTACGGCCATTGCCAGCCTTTCGGAAGGAATTATAGACACCGAAACCAAAGTAAAATGCGAAGGCGTTTTCACCAAGTATGCCGCCGAAGGCTATGCGCCTGAATGCTGGATCTGGCAGCAGGGCTACACCCATCCGGAGGAGAATGTCTCCACCGCCCTGCGTGACTCCTGCAACTACTTCTTCTACACCTGCGGCAATGAGCTCGGTGTTGACCTGCTCGGCCAGTATGCCCATAAACTCGGGCTCGGATCGTCCACCGGTATTGAGCTGGTGGAAACCCTCGGCAACATGTCCAACCGTGAAAATCACTCCGATTACACCGGTAATGAATGGCGTATCGGTGATACGCTGCAGGCAGCCATCGGCCAGTCCGACAGTATCTTTTCTCCGATACAGCTTGCGGAATACTGCGCAACGGTAGCCAACGGCGGCACGCGTCATTCCGCTTCCATCCTGAAAGCAATCCGCAACTATGACTACAGTGATAAACTCTACGAGCGTGAAAACATCGTGATGGATACCGTTGAGAGTTACGACTTTAACTGGGCTGCCGTGCAGTATGGGATGCACGAAGTGCTTAACAGCCCCTGGACGGCAAACTATCCCTTCTGGGTAGACTGCCGTTGGACCTGTGCCGGCAAAACGGGAACCGCCCAGAAGGGTGAAGGCATCACCAATGACGGTATTTTCATCTGTTACGGACCGTATCGTGATCCTGAAATTGCCATCTGCATCATTGTGGAACGCGGTGGCGCCGGAGCAAATACGCAATTTATGGCCCGTGAGATTATGGATGTTTACATCAACATCCGCTCCTATTCCGACTCTTCCGAGGCAGAAATGACGCTCCTGCGTTGAGCCGGAAAAAACTACGCACTTTAATGAAATGGAGAGATAGAGAGAATGAATATCGCTTTAATGGCTCATGACAGAAAAAAAGAGCTGATGACGCAGTTCTGTATTGCCTACTGCGGCATCCTCGCCGAACACCGGCTGTGTGCAACGCATGTCACCGGAAAGCTTGTTGCCGATGCAACAGGGTTGCCGATCACGCTCTACATGCACGCCAATGAAGGGGGAGCACAGCAGATTGCAGCTCGCCTTGCCTTCAACGAGATCGACCTCGTGATCTTCTTCTGTGATCCGTCCAATCCGAAAGGCTTTGACGACATCAATCGCATCGAACGCCTGTGCGACACCTATCAGATTCCGTTTGCGACAAATGCAGCCACAGCAGAAGTCCTGGTGCAGGGGCTCAGACGCGGCGACCTTGACTGGCGCAACATCGTCAACCCGCCGTATAAACCAAGAACAAAATCCTGACAGCAGGGTGGAAAGAAGTAACAATGGCAAAAGTCACACCACGTACCTTATCCGGGTTTATGGAACTGCTTCCGGCAGACCAGATGAAAATGGAACGCATGATGGCAGTGCTCCGGGATACTTATTCCGTCTATGGTTTTACACCGCTTGATACGCCTGTGATTGAGTCGGCAGAGGTTCTGCTGGCCAAGGGCGGCGGGGAAACCGAAAAGCAGATCTATCGCTTTACCAAAGGCGACAGCGATCTTGCCCTTCGCTTTGATCTTACGGTGCCGTTGGCAAAATATGTAGCTGCCCATTACGGAGAGCTGGCCTTTCCCTTCCGCCGTTATCAGATCGGAAAGGTCTATCGCGGCGAGCGGGCACAGAGAGGCCGCTTCCGGGAATTCTATCAGGCGGATATCGATGTCATAGGCGACGGTTCTCTTGACATTATGAATGAGGCGGAAATCCCCGCTATCATTTATAATACCTTCCGTACATTTGGCTTTCAGCGCTTTAAAATCCATGTGAACAACCGGAAGATTCTCAACGGGTTTTACAGCATGAACGGCATGTCGGAAAAGGCCGGAGAGATTATGCGCACAGTCGACAAGCTCGATAAAATCGGAGCTGAAAAAGTGCGCCTCCTCCTGATTGACGAAGTAAAGATGCTGCCCTGCAAAGCCGAAAATGTGATGGATTTTATGGCTATTTCCGGCACAAATGCCGAGGTGATCACCGCTCTCAGCCGTTACCGCGGAATGGACCCGACTTTCGATGAAGGGCTTGATGAGCTCATCGCGGTCACCGCCCATCTGAAGGAATTCGGGGTCCCGGAAGAAAACTTCGCCATCGATCTCACCATTGCCCGCGGCCTTGATTATTATACCGGCACCGTCTATGAAACCATTATGACGGATCATCCGGAGATCGGTTCCGTCTGTTCCGGCGGCCGTTATGATGACCTCGCCGGCTACTATACGGATAAAAAACTGCCGGGTGTCGGCATCTCAATCGGCCTTACAAGATTGTTTTACGTCCTCCAGGAGCAGAATCTGCTGTCGGATGAAGTCGTTTCCTCTCCGGCCGACGCTCTCGTCATCCCGATGACGGAAGATCTCGGAGCTGCCGTCTCGGCAGCCACTGTGCTTCGCTCGGCAGGGGTTCGCACTCAGCTTTATGTGGAGAAAAAGAAATTCAAGGCGAAGATGACGTATGCCGACCGCCAGAAAATTCCCTTTGTGGTGCTCCTCGGGGAAGATGAGATTCAGGAAAATCTTGTTTCCGTGAAAAACATGCTGACGGGAGAGCAGCAAAAGCTTTCAGCCGAAGAGGCTGCAAGTCTGATCAAAGCAGCAATCGACGCAAGGAACCATGCATCCCTGGTCAGGGAACTTCCCTGAACCTGTTATTTATGTAATCTTATTTTAAAGAAGGATAAAAGTATGCAGAACAGAACACATACCTGCAATGAGCTTCGCCTCGAGCATGTCGGGCAGAAGGTAAAAATCTCCGGCTGGATGGAAAACGTCCGTATGGTCGGCAGCAACTTTGCGTTCGTCGTGGTGCGCGATTTCTACGGTACGACACAGGTTGTCATCGAAAATGAGGATCTCATCGCGCAGATCAAGGGCATTAACAAGGAATCCACCATTTCCGTGGAAGGCACTGTCCGCGCCCGTTCCAATCCCAATCCAAAACAGGACACCGGAGACGTAGAGATTGTGCCGGAAAAAATCGAAGTTCTCGGCAAATGCCGCTACAATGAGCTTCCGTTTGAAATCAATCGCAGCCGTGAGGCCGATGAACTGCAGCGTCTGAAATATCGCTATCTCGATTTGAGAAATCCTGCCGTGAAGAAGAACATCATTCTTCGCTGCAACGTCGTTGCCGCCATCCGCAAAGCCATGATGGAGCACGGCTTCCTGGAAATTACCACGCCGATTCTTACCGCTTCCTCTCCGGAGGGCGCACGTGACTATCTGGTGCCCGCCAGAAAGCACCCTGGTAAGTTCTATGCGCTTCCGCAGGCGCCTCAGCAGTTCAAACAGCTTCTGATGACCTCCGGGTTCGACCGCTATTTCCAGATCGCTCCCTGCTTCCGTGATGAAGATGCCCGCGGCGACCGTTCTCCCGGCGAGTTTTATCAGCTCGATATGGAAATGGCTTTTGCCACACAGGAAGATGTGTTTGCCATTCTGGAAGATGTTCTCCCGCCTATTTTTGCCAAATACGGTACGTATGATATTGCCTCCGAAGCTCCCTTCCGCAGAATCCCGTATCTCGAGTCCATGGAAAAATACGGCTCCGACAAGCCGGATCTGCGTATCGATCTGATCGTTCAGGATATCTCCGATCTCGTGCAGAACACCGAGTTCGCACCCTTTGCTGCCGGTAATATTGTGAAGGCAGTTGCCGTCTCCAACTGTGACCTCACCCGCAAACAGATCGACAAGCTCTGTGCCGATGTTGAAGTACAGTCCGGCTTTAAACCGTACTGGTTTAAGATGGATGAAAACGGCGAGCTGGCAGGCGGTGTAGCGAAATTCGTCCATTCCTGCAAGGATGCTCTGGTTGAGCGCCTCGGCCTTACACCGGGAACGTTGGTCGCTGTTTCTGCCGGAAAGCATGACGATGCTGTGAAAACAGCCGGCGTTATGCGGAAAATGCTCGGCAATGTCTGCCCGGGTCATATGGATAAAGAGCGCTATGAATTCTGCTGGATTGTAGACTTCCCGATGTATGAAATCGGCGAAGAGAGCGGCGAGCTTGAGTTCTGCCACAATCCGTTCTCCATGCCGGCAGGCGGGCTTGAGGTGCTCCTGAAGGCTGAGCGCGGTGAGATCGATCCGCTTACCATCACAGCCGACCAGTACGATCTCGTCTGCAACGGAGTTGAGCTCTCTTCCGGTGCTGTCCGGAATCACGATCCCGAGATTATGATCAAGGCCTTTGAAATGGTGCGCCTCGGTGAAGAGGATGTTAAGAAGAAATTCCCCGCCATGTACAATGCTTTCTGCTACGGTGCTCCACCTCATGCAGGCATTGCCCCGGGAATTGACCGCATGGTCATGCTCCTCTCCGGGGAAGAGAGTATCCGTGAAGTAATTCCTTTCCCAATGAACAAAAATGCAACCGACGTGATGATGGGTGCGCCTTCCACCGTCGAGCAGAAGCAGCTGGATGAGCTTCACATCGCCATCACAGCCAAAGAAGAGGATTGATCGCTTCTTCTCATTCAAACCCATAAGCAAAAGCAGGCCCGGGGTTTCACCCGAAGCCTGCTTTTTCCGTTCTCTATCAGAAATGAATGCTTGTCCTTCCATGACTAAAAAAACTCATTGCGCATTGATTTACTCCCCACCGCAATGGCCGCATCCCCTAATTGCGCATTGCGCATTGCGAATTAAGCATTGAATCAAGTTGTCTCGCGAGCAGCCTGCACTGCACTACTCACGACGTTTAAAACCCAATTGCGCAATGAATTGAATTCGCCCACCGGCGTCTCGTCCCCTCAATTACTCGCTTTCTTAACCTCTCCTCTTAGCTCGCGAGCGGAGACTGAAATCGAGGTTAAATGATGTCACGCGAGCAGCCTGCACTGCACTACTCACGACGTTTAAAACCCAATTGCGCATTACGCATTGCGAATTGCGCATTTTATTGAGTATTCCGCTTTCTCTGCGCGAATACAGCAGCGTGAAAATGCAACGGGCTCTCCCGCTTCGTCCTGAATCAGGTAGCTTTCCTGCATAACAGGCTGTTTTGCTTTGAGCCCGAGCAGCCTTGCTGTCGCAGCATCCAGACACGTAATGCGTAAAACCTGTGTCCCTTGAGAAACATGAATTCCCGACCAGTAAAAGGCATCGTAGAGAGAAAACATCTGAAGATCTATATCCGGTAATTCCGGCAATTTGCTCGCGGTAATATAAATATCCTCCAGCGCAACTGCCTGGCCGCCGATGGAGTCAATCCTCCGGATATACCAGATGGAATCCTCGGGGTTGATCTGCAGCAGTTTGGCGTAATAAGGCCCGGCACTGCGTTCCGCTTTGACCAACAGGCGTGATTCGGCATCTTTCTCATGCTCTTCGAGCCCGTGCCGGAATCCGCTCAGTATAGTCTGGGGGTTCCTCTGGGCTTTCGGCCCGCAAACGTAAACGCCCTTTCCCTGTGAGCTCTTGAGAAGCCCCTCCCGCAGCAAAGCGTCCAATGCAATCCTGACGGAGAGCCGGTGAACTCCGTAGTGTTCCGCCAACTGTTTTTCGGACGGGATGGCAGTTCCGGGAGGATATTCACCGGTTTCAATTTTCCGGCGGATTTCATTTCGCAGCTGCAGATAGAGAGGGGAATGTCCTCTTTTCAGTTTCATATTCTGCCATCCTCCGTGTCTGCCCAGTAGAGAGGCGCTGTCAGTTCCAGCTTGTCAGCTCTTCCGATTGTCCGGCAATACTCAATCGGCGTTCCGTCTGTATCTTCCGTCACGGTAACGATCTGGAATGCGGCGCTGCCGGCAGGGAGTTCCAAAAGAGCACCTTCCTCTTCTGTAACATGGGTAAGAGAGATCTTCACAGTGCTTTGCCGAAGCTGGAAATGGTAGTTCTCTTTCAAAATCTGAAAAAGTGACCGATTCTGCAAGTCGCAATCTTCCAGCCCAGGCAAAAGATCGGCAGGCAGATAAGCTGCATCAGCAAGCGCAGGAGCCTCATCCAGCAGCCGAAGCCTGCAAATCTCATAAAGTGTCTCACCGGATTCTTTCCGGAGATACCGGGAGAGAAAAGCACTGCAGGCCGTCTTTTTGATGGATAAAATTCTTGTATCTGGCCGAAACCCGGAGGAAAAGGCAGCTTTGGCAAAGCTGCTCAGGTTTTCCGGTGACCGCTGAAGCCGGTGCATGAGGCGTGTTCCGCTCCCCTGAACCGCAAAGAGCCGCCCGGAAGCTTCCATCCGTGAAATGGCGCTTCGCAGCGTTGTGCGGTTGATTCCCCATGCCTGGCAAAGATCGCGCTCCGGAGGCAAAGCTTCACCCGGCTGTAAATTGTGTTCCAATATATAAGCCTGCAGCCGTTCCAGTGCAATCTCACGAGGCCGCGGCGTAAAATGGTCCATGAAAACCACCCTCTGTACGCAGAAGTTAAATTTGGTTACCGCATATTATAATCCTCTTTTGGCGGAGACGCAAGAGCGGACGAAGGAAAAAAGATCCTTCCGGAACTATTCACCGGAAGGATCTTTTTTCAGCGCTTTCAGAAGCGGCGGGAGAATCAATGAGAAAACCACAGCAACCAGAATTCCGCTGATAATGCGAAGAAGAACGGTTGGAAGCGTTGCCGCAAAAGGATAACCGATTATCAAGCTGTCAAGATACATGATCAGCGTGTTTAAAGCGGTAACCAGAAGCGCCGTGAGCGTAGTGATCAGAATCAGTTGCTTTTGCGAGAGATGAAACCGGTGACACTGTGCATAAAGGCCAACCACCAGGCCGCGCAGCCCTGCCGGAAGAATCCACAACACAGTTGTCACGCTCAATCCGTACGTCAGCAACTGATTGAGAAAGCTCCCGACTAGCCCGACCGCAAGACCGTCCAGCGGGCCGAGCAGCAGCGCAGCGACCAGAATCGGAAGGGAATCCACCGAAATTTTCATCGCATTCCCGATGTTGATGGAGATGAAGCTGAGGCAGACGAACATGGCTGAAAGCATTGCATCCGTTGCAATGCGCCGCGTGGTGCTGTACATAAAACACCTCCGTGAAAAGAGGAGAGAAAACCCTCTCTTGAATTATCTTCTTCTGCGTCCGCGTCCCGAGAAGCTGCCGGTTGCTGCCAGAATTCCAACAACAGCCGCTGCTGCCAGCACAACACCGCCGCCAACAATAAAGGCAATGGTGCCGAGGCTGCCGCGTCCCTCAGCTGCCGGAACGGTGTTCGGATCCATCGTCGGCACGATTGTGGGAGCCGGAGTCGGAATCGGAGCGGGTGTTGAAGTCGGAGCCGGTGTAGAGGTCGGAACAGGCGTAGGGGCAGGCGTTGCCGTCGGGGCCGGAGTAGCTGTCGGAGTAGTTGTTGGAATCGGGGTTCTTACAGCCGGTGTTGGGGCTGTTGTTGCCTGCGGATAGTGAACGCTCAATCTTGCTTCATCAGTCCGCATGTAAACCCCGTTATATCCGGTAAGGGTTGCGTAAAATCTCCAGTTGTTCAGGTCAATCGCTGCCTTGGAGATCACAATTTTGGCATTGGCCGGGTCGGAAGACGAAACCGAAATTCCGTGTGCTGCCCACTGCGAAGGGTCTACTGTGTTTCCATTTGCATCCTGAACTGTCCATGTCACGCTTGCAGCATTCTGAGCTTTGACAACAAAAGACGTGGAGGTCCCGACTTCAATGTTCTCGCTGTACGGATGCTTGGTGATCTTATATTCTCCAGCCACATTTGCTGTGGGGATGGGCGTCTGCGGGGTAAGCGGATCAGGGGTCAAAACGGGAGCCTGCGTTGGTAGTACTGTCGTATCGATTGTCGGGTCTACTAATGCCGGTGTCTGCTCCGGAGGCAGTGTAGGTTCCGGGATTGGAGTCGTGATGGTAAGCGCAGCATCGTAGGCTCCGGGTAGTGTCCCTGCGCTTGGTTCTGTCACTGTCGGCGTGCTGCCTTGAGAGCTTCCGTCTAAGGGCCCTCCGGTATAATTCTCAAATCCAAATGCTACAACGCTCATGCTGGCAATCAGCAAGACTGTAGTAGCAATAGAAACCAATTTGCTTATTTTCATAATGAATACCGCCTTTGGATTATTGTACTTCTTGTACGCGTGCATTGTAGCCGTTTTGTAAATATTATTTGTTACCAATCTGTTAACATTAACCGAAAAGAATAACGTAATATAATAAACATAATTAATAATACATATTATAAAAGACATAAAATAGGATTGAGACAAAACTATTTACATAAAACAGTAAAATACAAAGTAATTAACATAAAATAAGAATTTAGTAAAATAGTCAACATATAATTATAAACATATAATTAAGAACATAATATTATATACGTAACTAAAAAAACAAGCTCATCCCCATAGTCGCAATTGCTTATTGCTTTGATCCACACATCACCAATTGTTTAAGTCCTTTCGTTTTTCTCTTTTAGCTCGCGCGGGAACGCTGAAATCGAGGATACATGTTGTTTCGTGAGCAGCTTGCACCGCACTCCGTACGACTCGTCCCCTATTCCCTACATCCTACATCCTACTCCCTACTCCCTACCCCCTACCCCCTACATCCTACTCCCTAATTTCGCTTGAATCTGCCTTGCTTTTTTGGTATGATATCCATAATTTAATAAGGTAACAATATGGGAAGAAGGGAAAATCATGTTTGCGAGCGTAAAAAGCTTTGGGGTTGATGGCATCGGTGGGTATCCTGTCACGGTTGAAGTCAATAGTTCCAACGGCCTTCCGTCGTTTGAAATTGTTGGTCTTCCGGATGCTGCAGTAAAAGAATCCCGCGAGCGTGTGCGTGCAGCGATTAAAAACTGCGGCTATAGTTTTCCGCCGAGCCGCCTTACAGTCAATCTCGCCCCGGCAGATAAGCGCAAAGTCGGCACGGTGTATGATCTTCCCATTCTTGTTGGGATTCTTGCAGCTCAGGGGAGCGCAAGAAGCAAAGCCGAGAGAGTCATCGGGATTCCCGATGACGATATGGCGTTTCTCGGAGAGCTTTCCCTCGATGGCGAAGTCCGCCCGATTCTCGGTGCGCTCCCGATGGCGATTGCTGCCCGGCGCAGTGGGGTCAAACATCTTTTCCTACCGGCGGAAAATGCTTCGGAGGCTGCCTTCGCCGATCAGGTGAATGTTTATCCTGTCAGCAATGTCAGGGAGCTTATCGCTCATTTGCGCGGAGAAGAATCGATCACTCCGGCTGCAGAACCGGATGTTTCTGCCTGGGATGACACCGTGCTTGACTTTGCCGACGTGAAAGGGCAGGAGAATATCAAACGAGCATTTGAAATTGCAGCTGCCGGCGGGCATAATATTCTTGTTGTGGGGTCGCCGGGCGCGGGGAAATCGATGATGGCCAAGCGCCTGCCGACGATTATGCCTGATATGTCCCGGGAGGAAATGATCAGCTGCACCGAGATTTATTCGGTTGCCGGGTTGACGTCCCGGGCTCATCCGGTGATTGCCTCCCGTCCCTTCCGCGCTCCGCATCACACCGTTTCGGCGGCAGGGTTGGCAGGAGGCGGTTCCGTTCCACGCCCTGGAGAAATCAGCCTTGCGCACAACGGAGTTCTGTTCCTCGATGAATTGCCGGAATTCAGGAGTGATGTTTTGGAAGTGTTGAGACAACCCTTGGAAGACGGAGAGGTAACGGTCTCCCGAGTATCCGGCACCGTGAAGTATCCGAGCCGTTTCATGCTCGTCTGTGCCATGAACCCCTGCAAATGTGGCTGGTTCGGCCATCCGTCCGGCAGATGCAAGTGTTCACCTCTCGACATCAGGCGTTATCACAGCAGAATCTCCGGTCCGCTTCTGGATCGTATCGATCTCATCGTTCAGGTGCCTTCTCTTGAATTTGAGGAGCTTCGCAGCCGTAAACCGGGCGAGAGCTCCGCATCCATCAAAAAACGGGTCGACGCAGCCCGTGCCGTTCAGCGAAAGCGCTATGGCGACAGCAGTTTGTGTAATGCAGCCATCGGTCCGAAGGAACTTCGCACCTTTTGCGCCCTTTCCCCAAGCTGTGAGGAGCTGATGCATATGGCCTTCGACACCATGGGGCTTACTGCCAGAAGCTACGACCGGATTCTCCGCGTTGCGCGTACGATTGCCGATCTCGCCGGTGAAGAGAAAATTTCTGAAGAACATCTCGCCGAGGCCATTCAGTATCGCACACACGACTTCCGGGAAGGCTGACGGAACGTTGATATGTTTCTTACCTTTTGCTTCAGCTTGAATAATGCGCTTTTTGGTGTTAAAATAAGCTACTATTATTGATTTAGGAGTATTCGGAAAAAAGAATGTTTCAGGGATTTCAACAGCAGGCCGGTGACTTTTTTTGGGAGCTCTGCTTCCATAACGAGCGGGAATGGTTTCACGCCCATAAGCAGCAGTTCGATGAGCTGATCGGCACGCCCATGAAGGAGCTCGCTAATGATACATATGAGCTTCTCCTCCGCCGTTTTCCTCTTCTGGAAGCAGAAGTGCATGTCTCAAGAATCTGGCGGGATGCCCGCCGCCTCTACGGGCGCGGCCCATTGAAGGAAAACCTGTGGTTTTCCATTGAAAAACGGGATACCCCGGACTATGCTGCTTCCTTCTTCTTTGAGCTGGAACCTGCTGTCTATTCTTACGGGATGGGGTTTTGGTGCCCGAAAACGGAACAGATGGAAGTTTTCCGGAAGAGCGTTGATGCCAATCCGGCCGGGTTTGAGCGCCTTGCGTCCGAAGTTGCCGGGATGAAAGGCTTTCAACTCGGCGGTCCGGTTTACAAACGCCCGAAAGGGGACTACGGCGAAATCGTCAATGCCTGGTATAACCGGAAGTGGACCAATGTGTACCATGAGGAGAATTTTGGCGGTGCCCTCCTCACTCCCGAATTCCCCTCCATCCTTTGCGATACCTATACAAAGCTCATGCCGATGTACGAGTATCTTCTTACTCACACTCGCACTTAATATTTCATTCCCTTACTTCCGCATCCCCTGATTGCGCATTGAATTATTCTCCGCCGCAGCGGCTCTGATTGCGCATTGCGCATTGCGAATTGCGCATTGATTTCACTCCCTGCCAATACGCCCAACCCTTAAGTTCTTATTTCCTTTCGCTCCCCCTTTAAGCTCGCGATGGAAATCTGACCTCGAGGTGGAATGCTGTCTCGCGAGCAGCTTACGCTGCACTCTGTACGACGTATCCCTACACCCTACATCCTACTCCCCAATTGCGCATTGCGCATTGCGAATTTCGAATTGAAAAAAATTTCTGGAGGAAATTTTTATGTATATCATGTCTCTCGACCAGGGAACCACCAGTTCCCGTTGTATTCTCTTTGACAAGGCAGGGAATATCTGTTCTGTCGCCCAGAAAGAGTTTCGGCAGATCTTTCCAAAACCCGGCTGGGTGGAGCACGACGCTGAGGATATCTGGTTTACCACGCTGGAAGTGTCCCGCACGGCCATGCAGAAGCTCGGCGTGACGGCGGCGGATATTGCGGCCATCGGCATCACCAACCAGCGCGAAACCACCGTCGTCTGGGATCGCCATACCGGTAAGCCTATTGCAAACGCCATCGTCTGGCAATGCCGCCGCACTGCCGATATTATTGACGATCTCGTATCCAAAGGCCTTTCGGACACCATCCGTTCCAAAACAGGCCTTGTGCCGGATGCCTATTTTTCCGGCTCCAAAATCAAGTGGCTGCTGGATAACGTCCCCGGTGCCAGAGAACGGGCTGAAAAGGGGGATCTCCTTTTTGGTACTATCGATACCTGGCTGATCTGGAAGCTCACAGGCGGTGCCGTCCATGTGACGGATCATACCAACGCCAGCCGCACCATGCTCTTCAACATCCATACGCTTCAGTGGGATGATGAATTGCTCTCCATGCTCGATATTCCCAAATCCATGCTTCCCGAGGTGAAACCTTCAAGCTGCGTCTACGGAAAAACGGAATTTGAGCTTTACGGCGGAGAAATACCGGTTGCCGGAGCCGCGGGAGATCAGCAGGCTGCACTCTTCGGGCAGTGCTGCCTCCGGCCCGGCGATATGAAAAATACCTACGGTACCGGCTGCTTCCTTTTGATGAATACAGGGCGTACGCCTGTCATGAGCAAAAACGGCCTTGTCACTACGATTGCCGTCGGCTTTGAAGATCATGTGCTCTATGCTCTCGAAGGCAGTGTTTTCGTAGCGGGAGCTGCCATCCAGTGGCTTCGTGACGAACTGAATGTTCTGGAAAAAGCCAGCGAGAGTCAGGTATTTGCTGAATCCGTGCCCGACAGTGCAGGCGGCTACGTTGTTCCGGCGTTCACGGGGCTCGGTGCACCTTATTGGAATCAGCGCGCCCGCGGTGTGGTTGTCGGTTTGACGCGAGGCTTCAACCGTGCCCACCTCGTCCGCGCCACGTTGGAATCTCTTGCCTATCAGAGTTACGATATCTGCAAGGCCATGGAGCACGATTCCGGCATTCCCATTCAGTCCCTCAAGGTCGATGGCGGTGCCAGTGCCAATAACTTCCTGATGCAGTTCCAGAGTGATCTTCTCAACTGTGAAGTTACACGTCCGTCCTGCATCGAAACAACGGCTCTCGGAGCTGCCTACCTTGCCGGCCTGGCAGTCGGATACTGGTCCGGCGTAGATGAAATCAAGAATAACTGGAGCATTGACCGCGTCTTTACCAGCACCATGGATGAAGAAGAGCGCACCTCTCTTGTTCGTGGCTGGCATAAGGCTGTGAAATGTGCTTTGCTCTGGGGAGAGGATTAAACGTTTGAACGATATCATTCTTTTAAAACTGGGAGAGATTGTCCTCAAAGGGCTCAACAGAAAGGCTTTTGAGCGAAAGCTCCTCAGCAACATTGCTTACCGCCTGAGACCAATCGGCAATTTTAAAATATCCTGCCTGCAAAGCACCGTTTATGTGGAGCCGCAGGATGACGCCTGTGATATGGATGAGGCCTTTGATGCCTGCAGCAAGATTTTCGGTGTGATCTCAATGGCGCGCGCTTCTGCCTGTGAAAAGGATAAAGACGCCATTGCCCGGCTTGCGATCCGCTGCCTGAAAGAAAAAATGGAAGCGGCGAAAAGCTTTAAAGTGGAGAGCAAGCGCAGCGATAAATCCTTCCCGATGACCAGTATCCAGCTCAGCCAGTATGTGGGCGGGGAACTGCAGGAGGCCTATCCCGATACCCCGGTTGATGTCCATAACCCCGATCTCACCGTCCATATCGAGGTGCGTGATCTCGCAGCCTATGTGCATGCCGATCCCGTTCCGGGAGCCGGCGGCATGCCGGTGGGCTCCAACGGTGTTGCTGTCACGTTGCTTTCCGGCGGCATCGACAGCCCCGTCTCCACCTACATGATTGCCCGCCGCGGTGTCAGGCTTATCCCGATCCACTTCTTCTCCTTCCCCTATACTTCGGAACAGGCAAAAGAAAAAGTGGTGGAATTGGCCGAACTCTTAACCGCCTATTGCGGCAAAATGACCATCGAAGTAGTTCCCTTTACTCATATTCAGGAAGAAATCCGTGACAAATGCCCGGAAGAATACTTTACGCTGATCATGCGCCGCTTTATGATGCGCCTTGCGGAAAAAATCGCCGAGTATAATGGTGCCAGAGCCATTGTCACGGGCGAGAATCTCGGCCAGGTTGCATCCCAGACGATGGAAGCCATGGCTGTCACCCGGGCAGTTACTTCCATGCCTGTCATCCAGCCTTTGATCGGTTTTGATAAGGAAGAAATCATTCGCCTTGCACGTAAGATCGGTACCTTCGATACTTCCATTCTCCCGTATGAAGACTGCTGCACGGTCTTCACTCCCCGCCATCCCCGCACAAAACCCCGCCTTAAGGATGTGGAAGCCGTAGAATCTGCTCTCGATGTCGATGCCCTCGTCACCGAAGCCTTTAACAACATCGAGCACATCCCGGTAGGTCCCCGGCATTGAAAAAGTCGCCGCAGGCGACTACAACTAATTGCGCATTGCGCATTGCGCATTGCGAATTGAATTATTCCGGAGGAATAATGACTTGAATACTGAAATCATTTCTGTCGGTACCGAATTGCTCCTTGGCCATGTCACCAATACCGATGCGCGTGACGTCTCCGAGCAGCTTGCCAAAATCGGCGTCAATGTGCTTTACCATACAGTCGTGGGAGATAATCCCGGCAGGCTTGCCCAATGCATTGAAATTGCAAAGCAGCGCGCCGATCTCATCATCACCACAGGCGGCCTTGGTCCCACCTGTGACGATCTCACGAAAGACATTCTTGCAAAATCTTTTGGCCTGGAGCTGAAGCGGGATGAGGCAGAGTATCAGAAGCTGTACGACTATATCTCCGCCCGCCATGCCTATACAGAGAATAACACCAAACAGGCGATGCTCCCGGAGGGGTGCACCGTGTTTCATAACACCTGCGGCACGGCACCGGGCTGTGCCTTCGAGAAGGACGGCATCACCGTCATCATGCTTCCCGGCCCTCCGAAAGAGTGCCTTGCCATGCTGCGCGAGAGTGTTGTGCCCTATCTGCGAAAGCGCAGCGGCGAGGTGATTGTTTCCCACTCCGTCCGTATTTTCGGCATTGGCGAGAGCGGAGTGGACGATATCTTCGCCGATGAGATGAACCATATGGTAAATCCTTCTCTTGCTCCTTATGCCAAAGAAGCCGATTGCCTCCTGCAGGTTACGGCCAAAGCTTCTACCGAAGCGGAAGCCGAGGCAATGTGCCTGCCTGTAATCGATCATATCCGTGACCGGCTGGGAGAGTTTGTCTACGGCATTGATATCGATTCTATCGAGGAAGCCGCCTTTGCTCTCCTCCGGGAGAAGCACGCAACCCTTGCCTTTGCCGAGAGCTGCACAGGCGGCGAAGCGGCAAAACGCCTCACGGATCTCCCCGGTGCAAGCACTGTCTTCAAAGGCGGCGTTGTCACGTATACCAATGAAGCCAAGGCAACTCTTCTCGGCATCGATCCTGACGTTATCGAAACCGAAGGTGCCGTCAGTTACGAGGTTGCAGCGGAAATGGCCGAAAATGTCCGCACCATTCTCAACGCTGATCTCGGCATTGGCGTCACCGGTCTTGCCGGCCCGGACGGAGATGGAGTCCACGAAGTCGGGACGGTGTTCGTTTCCCTTGCTACCGAGAACGAAACCTTTGTCAAAGAGCTTCATCTCGGCTCCTTCCGTACCCGCAGCTTTATCCGCCGCATGGCAGGAAATCATATCTATGATATGCTCCGCCGTTACCTCTCCGGCCTCAGCGTGCTGTAATGAAATAAGTTTATGATTGAAAAAAACAGGCTTTGCTTCTTGCAAAACCTGTTTTTTAAGTGCTTTTCTTATCCGTTTTTTTGAGTCTTTGTTATTGCTGTAAGAATTTTGAGTAATTCTTTGCAATCAGAATAGATGCTTTCAAAACTCTTATCATCGAGTATGCCGCTTTCATGCAGCAATTCCAACCAATACTCTGTTTCACTTGTCTCTTTTAGTGAAATGTTCATTTTTGCATAAAAATCGGCAGGAGTCTGTCCGCAAACTGCTTCTTTTACATTTGCACCGATGCTTGTTCCACATCTGAGCAGTTGTTTTGATAGTATATATTCTTTTTTCTCTTCATTGAGATACTTGTACAGTTTAATAATCCTTAGCGCAAACGCCTTGCTCTTATCCACAATCACATTATTCTCTTTCATCCTGAATCTCCCCCTAATTTCGTTCCCCTGATTGCGCATTGCGCATTGATTTATTCCCCGCCGCAGCGGCCGTACCCCTGATTGCGAATTGCGCATTGATTTAATCCCCGCCGCAGCGGCCGTACCCCTGATTGCGAATTGCGCATTGCGAATTGCGCATTGATTTAATCCCCGCCGCAGCGGCCGTACCCCTGATTGCGAATTGCGCATTGCGAATTGCGCATTGATT
>JAFUGY010000041.1 GCA_017469115.1 Oscillospiraceae bacterium | reverse complement strand
TGTTTCAGAAGATCACTGTACAGTGATCGATCAGCCTCAGGAATATTTAAAGCATCCATAGCCTGAAGAGGAGAGAAATTAAGGTTTTTCATCAGCGCTAACAGTGCTTCTCTGTTTGCCTTATTCATACCCTGCTGCATACCCTGCTGCATACCCTGCTGCATACCCTGCTGCATACCCTGCTGTAGGCCCTGCTGTATACCCTGTTGTATGCCCTGCTGTATGCCCTGCTGCATGCCTCGCTTTTCACCGCGCATTTCGGCTCTATCTAAAACATCACACATGTTTTTTACAGCTCCTTTCTCTGAAGCGTCATTTAAAATTTCTTCAAACCGGTAATCGTCTGACATTACACGGAGTAACTGCATGATTTCCTGTACATGCAGCAGTTCATCGGGACGCGGAGTATAGTCACCGTTTTCCTAAAATTAGATTCCTATTTTAACAGAATAGAAATCGAGAATGCAATATAAAAATGTAAATATTTTATCGCTGCAGGATAGACTCGCTCCCGCAGCCGTTAAGAATCTTTGGACTGTATAAATGTCAGCTATATGACGATTATTGTTTGAAACAGGGAAAACACCTTTGGCCGGCAACTTAAACTTTTAAAAATTAGAAGTTTAGGTTATTGACAACTTAAACTTGATAATTTAAAGGGTTTGAGGTATAATCTGAGCATCAAGCCAGCTAAAGGAGCGTTGACCATGCTGAAACAAGATAATAACCTAAAGCCGCGCGAACTGTATCTCAATCAGCTCATTGCTTTTCAAGACACGGAGCCGGTAAAAGTGGTAACGGGAATCCGAAGATGCGGAAAATCCAGCCTGTTGAAATTGATGCGTAAGCATCTGCTGGATAACGGTATTCAGCAAGATCAAATAATCGCCATGAACTTTGAATCCATGGAATACAGGAGCATGGATGTGCAGGCGTTTTATGAGTATGTCAAAGGTAAGGTTTTGCCGGACAAGAAAATGTACCTGTTCTTCGATGAGCTGCAGCGCCTTGACCGGTGGGAAGATGCGGTAAACTCCTTCCGTGTCGATTTTGACTGCGATATCTATATCACGGGCTCTAACGCATATCTGCTTTCCTCGGAGTATTCCACTTATCTGGCGGGACGTTATGTGGAAATCAAGATGCTTCCGCTTTCCTTTAAAGAGTTTCTGGATTTCCATGGTTATGATGTTCGTGATTATAAAACACCCACAGGTGAGCTAAAAAAACGCGCCTATGATTCTTCCGGAGAAATGGTTCTGTGGGAAGACTTGCTTGAAGCATTTGTCCATTACGGAGGAATGCCGGGTATTGCAGATGTAGGTCTGGAACAGGATAAAGCCCTGGCGCTCTTGGATGGAATCTACTCAACCATTGTCGTTCGTGACATACTGGAGCGTGAAAAACGTCGTGGACAGAGGCAGATCACTGATCCTGTATTGTTACGAAAAATCATTCTTTTCCTGGCAGATAACATTGGCAACACCACATCATTAAACTCGATCAGCAATACGCTTGTGTCGGAAAAGATGCTGGAGGATCGCTTCAAGCAAGGGAAACCGGCAATACAGACGATAGCATCTTATGTCGGAGCTCTTCAGGAAGCCTATATGTTTTACGAGATCAAGCGATTTGACGTAAAAGGTAAAGCGGAACTGAAAACACTTTCAAAATACTATATCGCGGACACTGGCCTAAGGAACTATCTGCTCGGTTATCGGGACGTGGATACAGGCCACATCATCGAAAACATCGTCTATTTTGAGCTTTTGCGTAGAGGCTTTGATGTCGCGGTCGGAAAGGTCGGAGATAAAGAGATTGATTTTATTGCCACCAAAGACGATTTGAAGATTTACTACCAGGTAACGGATGACTTTACGGCAGAGTCAACAAGAGAAAGGGAACTTGCTCCTTTCATGGCTGTCAGGGATAATTATGAGAAGGTTGTGTTGGCAATGAACACAAATTCAACTGCATCCATAGAAGGAATCAAGATCGTCCGGCTCATAGATTTCTTGTTGGAATAATTATGACCAGCTGGACAACAGGGTATTTTTGAGTGTTTATGAGAACAGGTGCGATTTTTCGGAGTTAAAGAAACTTATCGCAGTGCATTTGTTTACATGACAACCGATGATAAATTGACTTGGAAAAGAAAAACAGGCAGTTGACAAAAACCGCCTGCAGAAGTTATGATTTAGACAACAAAAGAAGGTGCGACCGGTAAACGGTCAACCCCTCATGAATTGCATTGAAGTAATCGCCGCACTATGGGGATAGGGTCGGCGATTATTTTATTAAAATAAAAAAAGAAATGGTTCCACGTTTACCGTACACCCAGCTACAAGAAGCCAGGAAGCCATTTCTTGTATATAATATACCATTGAATAAAAGACTTGTCAAACGTTTTTTACACGGGTTGTATCCCAGAGAGTCGGAGATATCCGAAAACGGTACAAGCCGATGATGGAAACGCTTGCCTCCCATCACGGAATCACTGCCGACAGTGAAGGCCCCTTCAACGAAATCACTCCTCAGACGATCATCACGGCAGGAGCCGTTCTTGCGGCACTGCTGGCGATCATCGGATATTACAACAAAGGGTACAAGCGATACCTTAAAATCCTTGCACAGGAAGAGGACGTGAAGCAGATCAAGAAAGAGCAGACTCTGATCATCTATGCTCTCTCCGCATGCCTTGACGGCCTGGAACAGCTTGGGGCAAACCACACGGTGCCTTTGGCAAAAGAAAAACTTAATAGATATATAAACCAGCTGGCACATGACCAGCTGGACAACTGAAAGGAGATATGGTAAAATGCAATTTATAAATTGGTGAAATATCCTTGAAAGGGCATTGGGGGAAAAGGGCTTGAAGCAAAAGAAAAAGCTCTAAACCGAAACGATTTAGAGCTTTTTGCTAAGTCCGAGTGGGGCGATTTGAACGCCCGGCCTCTTGAACCCCATTCAAGCACGCTACCAACTGCGCTACACCCGGATGTCTTGAGCTTTATTAATATAGCACAGTGAAACAAAAAATGCAACAAGAAATTTGCCCCTGAGATGAAAAAAATTTTTGTCATTTTGTCAGATCTGAAATGAACGAAATGCTTAGCGAAAACGATTTGTTTCCGGATCATACAAATATCCGATTTCCGAAAGAAGACTTGTGATGCTGTCCTCCTCCACATCCAGATCTTCGCAAAGATCAGACAAAGACGAATAGTCGTCTCTCAATTTGGTGTTGATGTAGCTCAACAAAATGACTGGGTCGGAGGGGAGTTTTGTACCTGGCATGATGGACACTTCCTTTCTGTTTTCAGCGGTATTATAGCAGAAAAGAGAAAAAGCGTAAAGAGGCGGACTCCTGTCGGACGTTTGATTGCATGAAAAATGGAGCAGAGATGAGTTATATTACATTTGAAGAGGTCTGTAAAAATTACGGTACCGGCGAAGTAGTTGTCCATGCTGCGAACCACGTGAATTTTTCCATAGAAAAAGGGGAGCTTTGCGTGGTGGAAGGTATTTCCGGATCGGGCAAAACCACGTGCCTGAACCTACTCGGCGGGATGGACCGGGTAACTTCCGGGAAGATACTTGTCGGAGAGAAGGAGATTACTGCGCTTACCGACCATCAGCTTACCGAGTACCGGCGGACGGATGTAGGGTTTGTGTTCCAGTTTTATAATCTCATGCAGAACCTGACTGCTCTTGAAAATGTAGAACTTGCCCGGCAGGTTTGCAGAAATGCCCTTGATCCGCGAAAGGTTCTGGAACAGGTCGGGCTTGGAGAGAGAATGAATAATTTTCCCGCCCAGTTATCCGGCGGGGAACAACAGAGAGTTTCCATTGCACGCGCACTATGTAAAAACCCTGCTCTTTTGCTCTGCGATGAACCGACCGGTGCTCTCGACAGCAAGACAGGAGAACAGGTGCTCGAGCTTCTGACACGCCTCTGTCACGAATATCAGACAACGGTAGTTATTATTACACACAATACAGCCATAGGGCCTCTCGGGGACAAAGTCATTCGTCTGCACAACGGATCGGTACAAGAGATTAAAATCAACCCGAACCCGATGCGTGTGGAGGATATCAAATGGTAAGCAGCCACTCCCGGGAATCTCAAAAGAAAAAGTTCCCCCTGATGAAAAAGCTTCTGCGGGATCTGAAGGGCTCTTCCATGCAGATCCTTGCGATGGTTCTGCTGTGCTTTTTCGGAACGTTTGTTTTTTCCGGTCTGGACGGAACGTGGCGCCTGATGGATCTGACGATCAACACCTATTTTGATACCTGCAACCTTGCGGATTTCTGGGTGAACGGAACGAGCTTCTCCCGGCAGGATCTGACGAGCATAAAGCATATTGACGGTGTAAAGGAGATTCTCCCTCGCACGTCGATCACAGTGGATGCAGAAGGACTCGGAGAGAATGTTGAAGTTGCGCTCGAAATCTACGAGGGAGATATGCGCATCAACAAGCCGTTCCTACGTTCAGGGAGCTTGCTGCGAAAAGGCGACCTCCACGGATGTTTGGTGGAGGAGCAGTTTGCTGTTGCGCATCATCTTCGGATAGGAGATCCTATAACGCTCTCCATTGCGGGAGAACGGCTTCGCTTTACCGTAAAGGGGTTGATCCTCTCAGCAGAATATACCGTCACGGCGAAGGAGACAGTTCCGGATCCGGATCATTACGGTTTTATCCTCCTTAACCACGAAGCTGTGCCGAATCTTCCTTATACGACGGTGCTTGTTCAGCTGGAAGAAGGCGCGGATGAGAGCGCTGTGCAGGCAGCCATTGAGCATGCTTTGCCTGCTGCCCTGGTGGTTACAACAAAAACCCATGGCACTGTTTCAACTGCACTCGGATATGCACAGATGTTCCATGGAATGACATATGTGTTTCCGGTTCTTGCTTTTTCTGTGGCGGCAATGATTGTTGTCTCAACTATCAAACGGATGATTGATAAACAGCGCCTTGAAATCGGAACGCTGAAGCAGCTCGGATATCACAACGGACAGATCCGCAGGCACTATCTATGGTACGCCTTGCTGCCATCTGTTTTCGGATCCATAATCGGGCTTTTTGTCGGGCGGTATACGATGCCGGATATTCTTTGGGAGATGATGGTCCATAACTCCAGATACCCTTACATGCTTCGCCCCCCGATTAGCCCTGTTGCGTACGGGATGACGGTTTTGTCGGTCCTGCTGGCTGTGCTGATCTGTCAGCTTACGCTGCATCTTTCTTTGAAGGAAGTGCCTGCCGAACTCTTAAGGCCGAAACCGCCCAGGAGCGGGACGAGGATTCTTCTGGAACGGTGGGGAAGCCTTTGGAGCAGGCTTTCCTTCAATACCAAGATGATTTTTCGCAATCTGATGCGAAACAAGGGCAGAACAGCGATTCTGCTTGTCGGCATCATCTGCTGCAATATGTTGATTATTGCAACTTTTGGCCTGCAGGATTCCATTGAATATTTTATGCGGCAATACTACGGCGGTACGCTTACCTATGATTATCGGGTAGACCTGAAGGAAACCCATGCCGGTAAACTGGAGAGTTACCGTTCCAGGCTGGATGCCGATGTGCTGGAAGGAATCATGGAAGTCGGCATTTCGCTGCACAAAGGGGTAAAAGCCCGTGCCTGTCTGCTGACGATTATGGAAGATCAGCAGACCATCTGGCATCTGACAGCGGACCAGAAAATCCTTACCATGCCGGAAAACGGCCTTGCCATAAGCCGTAAACTGGCATCCCTTATGGGAATTGAAATCGGGGATTCGGTGGAGCTCTATCTTCCGGGGGATAGTGACCCGATCCGGATTTCTGTAGAAGCTTATGCGGATGTAAACGTCGGCCAGGGGGTTTTTATGAACAAAAGCACCTGGAACAGTTGCCGAAAAGGGGACTTTTCCGTATCTGCGTTGCTGCTGAAAAATCCGTCAGAACTGACGCTTCACCTGATCAATGAGATGGAGGAGACGGATACGGTGAAAGCCCTGGAAAATCAGTTTTCTCAGGGGATGACGATTCTGGATGCGACGGCAACTGCATTTTCCATCATGTCAGGCGCAGCACTGGCGTTGTCTTTTGTCATCTGCTATAACATGGGGCTTATGAATTTCACCGAACGCATTCGGGACTATGCTACGCTCAAAGTTCTGGGATATCATCAGCGGGAGATTCGCTCTCTGATGCTGCGGGAGAGCGGGCTCACTGCGCTGCTCGGGACGGTATTGGGCATCCCGCCGGGAATTGCTCTTGTCAGTATCATTTTGAAAACCTGTGAGTTTGACTCGATGGTGTTTGTCGGCCATGTGAGTGTTATCGCAGTAGTGATTTCCAGTATGATTACCTTTGGGTTTGCTGTTTTTGTGGAGTGGATTCTGACGCATAAGGTTCGTTCCATCGATATGGTGGAAGCGCTGAAAAGCGTGGAATGACATTGAAATACCCCTTTTACAGGAGAATTGTTCGGAGAGGAATAGAACGATGAAAAAAAATCTATTTTTGCTTTTTCTGCTTGTATTTTTTTCTGCTTTCTTTGGGACGTGTGCTTTCGGAGAAGTTGATCTGACGGATTACAGTGTAGCAAACGGTGTAGTTTGCGCCTCCTCTTTTGAAGATATTACAGCGCCTTTCTCCGGAACGCTTACCTCCTTTGATGCGGAGGCAGGAGATTCCGTACAAGGTGGAGACGTGCTCTTTTCCATGCTGACGATGCCTGTGATTGCCCCGGAAGACGGAACGGTTCGTTATTACTTTGCCCGCGAAGGGGAAAGCGCAGATGCAGCGATGAATGTTTACGGTGCGGTGGCAGCACTTCAGCCGGCCAGAAAGCAGCGCCTAGCGTGCACCTATTCCGGTGCTGCGGATTATGAAGAATGCCGTCATCTTCATGTGGGAGAAATCCTGTATTTTAAAGCGGATAAGGAAAAAGGCACAGGCGTCGTCATATCGACACGGGAGGATGCGTATGAAGTCGAAGTGTTGACAGGTGAATATGATGCGGGCAAAATTCTGGATCTGTTCCGGGATTCCGATTATGTTTATGATAATAAAACAGGCAGCGGGAAGATTGTTTACCGCGAGGATGTACCGATTGCGGCATCCGGTGTAATTGCGGAAATCCTGGCACAGCCCGGTGACAGTGTCAAAAAAGGGGACACACTTTTCACCATAGTCGGTCAGGATGCACCGTTTGGTGCTTCATCGGAAATTGCTGCCGAGAATGCCGGTGTAATTGCAATGATTCCGGTTTCATCGGGGCAGCAGGTGTGGAAAGGGCAACTGCTTGCAAGAGTTTATCATACCGATGAGCTTGAGATTGTTGCAGATGTAGATGAGATGGATTTGCATTCACTCAAAGTGGGGGATACAATCCCCGTAACGCTGGATACGGATGAATCGAATATCCTGACGGGGACAGTTACGGAAATATCTTCTCTCGGCACGCAGAGGCAAAATGCGGCTTATTTTACCGTTCATGTCTCGGTTGAGAAGGCCGGGTTAAAGCTGGGCCAAAGTGCTTCAATCTATTTGCCGTAAGTTTTTATTGTAAAAAAACCATAATGGGTGTATATTAATTTAAAATTTAGTTCATTACTGTATGAAATAAGGCTGGTGTACAATGAGAGACGAACCACTATTGGAAAAGCTGACGCAGATTTGGGGTGTGGCCGGTTTTGAGCTAGCAGTTCGGGAAGCTATTCGCCCGGAAGTGGAGCCGTTTGCCGATGAGCTTTGGGAAGATGCCGTCGGCAATCTGATTGTTCTGAAAAGAGGCCGGGGAGAAAATCGCAGGAAAATCATGTTTGCTGCCCATATGGACCAGATCGGCTTTATGGTGAAAACCATAGAAGAAAACGGCCTTCTGCGTATTTGCAATATGGGGTGGAACTGGGCAGGCAGTGCCTATAATGAACGTGTGATTTTCCGAAACGGAACCGTCGGTGTGGTAGGCTGCTACGGCCCGATTGAAGAGGCAAACAACAAGATAGAGAAGCTGTTTGTCGATATCGGAGCAAAGAATAAAGCAGATGCCGAACGAATGGTGAAGATTGGTGACTGCTGCGGATATCATGGCCCCTATACACATCTTGCCGGCGGTCAGATTTGTTCCAAATCGTTGGATGACAGGCTTGGCTGTTATCAGCTGATTGAGGCTTTGAAGGAGAATCCGGGGGATCTCCCGAATGATATCTATTATTGTTTTGTTGTGCAGGAAGAGCTTGGATGCCGTGGATCACAGGTAGCGGCACAACAGGTTCAGCCGGATATCGGAATTGCCGTTGACATTACCCCTGCGCATGATTATCCGAATGATCTCACAGGAAGCAATAGAATCGGAGCGGGAATCGGTATCAAAATCTGTGATCCTTCTGTTGTAGCGGACGAAATGGTTACCGGTGTGATGGAGAAGCTCTGCACGGAGAAGAATATTCCCTATCAGAGAGAAGTGATCGACCGCGGAGGAACGGATGCCTCCAGCATGAATCTGGTTGGCGCAGGGGTACGGACCGGCGGAATCTGTGTTGCAACACGTTATCCACATTCTCAAAGCAGTGTAGTTTCTGCGGATGATATAGAAGCTGGCATCGACCTGATCAACGCTTTCTCCGCTTTTTCTTTCAGTCAGGAATAAATTTATATAGAAGGAGAACAACCATGAAAAAAATTCTCGCATTCCTGCTTGCAGCCTGTCTGATTGCCGGGCTCACAACCTCAGCATTTGCTTCAGCTCCTGATCTTGTAATCGCTGTCGATGCGGATGTTGATACGCTGCATCCTTCCGATTACTCCACAACCATCGAAATTAATATTCTCAATCAGATCTTCGACACACTTGTTTATATGAACCCGGACGGTTCAGAAGAGCCGGAACCTCGCATTGCCGAGAGCTGGGAAATCAGTGATGACGGTTTGGACTATACCTTCCATATCCGTCAGGGAATCAAATTTCACGATGGAAGCACACTTACAGCAGAAGATGTTGCATTTTCTCTTGAAATGTATCAGGCTTCCGACTACCAGGGAGCAAATGTAGATGGGCTCGATACGGTAGAAGCAGTGGATGAAAATACCGTTGTCTGCCATCTGTCCAGCCCGTTTTCTCCTTTCCTTCTGGGTGTTTCTGCCTGCCATATCGCTTCCAAAGCCTATCATGACGCTGTTTCGGAAGAGGAGTTTGCCTCGAATCCTGTAGGCTGTGGCCCCTATGTTTTTGTCAGCCGTGCTGCCGGAAGCAATGTTGTTCTGAAAGCTTTTGAAGATTACTACGGCGGAGCTCCCGCTATCAAAAACCTGACCTTTAAAGTGATCCCCGATACCACCACGACGGCCATTGCCTTGCAGACCGGAGAGGTTGATTTTGCCGAGATTGATTCTTCCAACCTTGTCATGCTGGAAAGAAATCCTGCCGTAACGATTGCCGATGCTCCGACTTCCAGCTTCACCTATGTTTCCATGAATCTGGAGAAGGCTCCCTTTGATTCTGTTGCCTTCCGCCAGGCCATTAACTATGCTATTAACAGGGAAGAACTGGTAGAAATTTGCTATGACGGAAAAGCAGAGGTTAACTCCAATATCTGTGCAAGATCCCGCTTCGGTTATTCTGACAGCCAGCCGCAGTATACTTATGACAAGGAAAAGGCAGTTGCCCTTCTTGCCGAAGCAGGCATCGAGACGCCTTATGATCTCGGTACGATTCTTGTTGCGGAGAAATACCAGAACATCGCGGTTGTTCTCCAGGCAGCGCTTGCAGATGTTGGGTTGAACACGACCATCCGCACGGAAGAATTCAACACCTATATCGGCTCGCTGACCAGCGGCAATTATGATCTCTGTGCGCTGGAAATGACGCTTGAAGGCGATACCCAGCAGCTTGAGCTGGCTTTCACCACACCCTGGATCGGAATGGCAAATAACGCCCGCTATTCCGACGAGGAAATGGATGCTCTCTTTGCAGCAGCTGCCGTTGAAACGGACAACGAAAAGCGTGGTGAGATTTTCAATCAGATATTCACCAAGGCTCAGAATGAGGCTATTTATGCGGTGATCTGCAACCCGGAGATGCTTTTTGCTTACAACGCATCTCTCACGGTTCCCGCATTTGTGTTGGAAGGTTACTACTACGTCAATCAGTTTGCCTGGGCATAATTCAGCCTTCTAAAAAACCTGGATCATCAATGGGAGGGGTCGAAGCGGATCAAAAGTCCATCAGGACCCCTTCCATCTTTAGTCTTTTCCGTTCTCCCACGGGATTCTGACGGTTCACATTAAAAATAAGAATTGACGATCGATTGTTATGCAAAAATATATTTTAAAACGGATTCTCTATATGATTCCTGTTCTCCTCGGTGTGGCTTTTCTGGTGTTTGCTATTCTGGCTCTTACGCCGGGAGACCCGGGTTCCATTATCCTCGGCATTACGGCCAAACAGGAAGATATTGCAGCACTGAATGCTCAGTTCGGTTATGACAAACCTTTTCTGATTCGGTTTTTCAACTACATTAAAGACCTTGTTTTTCACTTTGATCTCGGCACGTCTTATTCCAGACGTCAACCGGTTGTGAATGACATTATTGCACGCTTTCCCAACACACTCCGGCTGGCTTTGATGTCGATGGCATTGTCGGCTTTTATCGGTGTTTCCCTTGGAATACTTTCCGCTGTCCGGCAATACAGCACACTGGATCATATTCTGGTGGTGGTGGCGCTGGTTTTCGCCTCGATTCCAGGATTTTGGCTTGCTTTGATGCTGTTGATGTTTTTCTCTCTGCATTTGAAGTGGCTTCCTTCTTTCGGGGCAGATACGTTTAAACATTTTATTTTACCGACGGTTACGGTTTCTCTGACCTCTGCAGCCGGGCTTTTGCGCCTTACACGGGCATCCATGCTGGAAACCGTACGGCAGGAGTATATCCGGACGGCTCGTGCCAAAGGCGCAGGCGAGAAGGTTGTGATCTGGCGCCATGCCTTACGTAACGCGCTGATTCCGGTGATCACTACCATGGGTACAAGTTTTGGAGCTTCTCTAGGCGGCGCAATTATTGCAGAAACGGTTTTCGCCATGCCGGGGATGGGCACACTTCTTACCAGTGCCATCCGACAAAAGGATGTTCCGGTTGTGATGGGTGCAACTTTATTCCTGGCTCTTCTTTTCAGCCTTGTTGTTTTGGTAGTGGATATCCTCTATGCGTTTATTGATCCGAGGATCCGAGCCAAATACGAGAATGGAGGAAAGCGGCGTGAATAAACAGCGATCCAGACGTTTTGCTCAGATTTCGGAATTCTGGCGTCGTTTTCGGAAAAACAAAACAGCTGTCATTGGGCTTTGCATTATGGCGCTTATTCTCTTCATTGTGATTTTTGCAGATGTGATTACACCGTATTCCCGATGCATCGCACAGGTGAGTTCCGAACGTCTGCAGGGACCGAGCAAGGATCATTTCTTCGGCACGGATGAATACGGACGTGATCTTTTTGCACGTGTCATTCACGGATCCCGTTATTCGCTTTTTATTGGGGTAGCCACCAGCCTGATGGCGCTTGTGATCGGTGCCGTGCTCGGAGCGAGCGCCGGATATTTTGGCGGTGTGATTGACAACGCTATCATGCGAGTGGTGGATGTTTTCATGTGTGTTCCGCCCATCCTGCTTTCGCTGGCGGTTGTGGCAGCTCTCGGAACCAATCTGCGAAATCTCATCATTGCCATGACGATTTCCTGTATTCCGGGAAATGTGAGGCTGATTCGCTCCGTAGTTCTTACGGTTGCCGAGCAGGATTATGTGGAAGCTGCCAAATCCTACGGCACCGGCAATGCAAGAATTATTTTCCGTTATGTGATCCCCAATGCCATAGCGCCGATCGTTGTCAACACAACGATGATGATTTCGGATATGATCCTTTCGGCTGCCGGATTGAGTTTTATCGGCATGGGAATTCAGCCTCCGGCTCCGGAATGGGGCTCGCTCCTCTCCAATGCACAGACATATCTTTTCGCTGCTCCCTATATGCTTGTTTTCCCCGGCATTTTTATAATCATTACCTCGCTGGCTTTTAACCTGGTCGGAGACGGGCTGACAGATGCGCTCGACCCCAAGCTGAAGGATTGAATCAATGAAAAACAATATTTTGGAAATCAAAAACCTCTCCATTCAATATCATACGGATTTGGAGACGGTTTATGCAGTAAACAATATATCTTTCTCTCTTGCCGACGGGGAAACCCTTGGTCTGGTCGGTGAAACGGGCGCGGGGAAAACTACAAGTGCGCTGGGGATTATGGGACTGCTCCCGAAACGAACGGCCCGTGTTACCGGCGGAGAAGTACTTTTTGAAGGGCGTGATCTGCTGAAGCTCTCTGAAAAGGAAATGCTGGCCATTCGCGGCGTGAAAATCTCCATGATTTTCCAGGATCCGATGACTGCTTTGAACCCAGTTCTGACGGTCGGAAGCCAGATTGCCGAAGCCATTGAACTTCATAACACACAGAATCTTTCCAAGACGGAAATTGATGCTCTCGTGGATGAGACGCTTGAAATGGTTGGCATACCGGCCGAGCGAAAAAAAGAATATCCCTACCAGTTCTCCGGCGGAATGCGCCAGAGAGTTGTGATTGCGATGGCGCTGATCTGTAATCCGAAGCTTCTGATTGCAGATGAACCGACAACGGCGCTTGATGTGACCATTCAGGCACAGATCCTTTCCATGATCTGTGATCTTCAGCGTAAGCTGGGAACTTCTGTTATTCTCATTACACATGATCTCGGGGTGGTTGCAGAAACCTGTGACAAGGTTGCCATCATGTATGCGGGGGAAGTGGTGGAGTACGGCCGCCTGGAGGATATTTTTGCCGGTCCGCTGCACCATCCATACACCGAAGGGCTTTTCGGTTCGATTCCCAATTTAAAAGAGAATACCAGGCGCCTTCATCCGATTGAAGGGCTGATGCCGGATCCGACCGATTTACCCAAAGGGTGCCGTTTCGCTCCACGCTGTAAATACTGCAGGGAAATCTGCCAAAACGCAGCACCACCGGTTTTTGTAGATGAGAAGGGTTCCGGGATTGCTTCACAGACGGAAGCCACCCATTTGATCAGATGCCACTTTGCAGAAAAAGCGGAGAAACAGGAAAGATGAACGAAACGCTCATACAGGTCAAACACCTGAAAAAATATTTTAAAACCGGACGAGGTTTCCTTCACGCGGTGGATGATGTCTCCTTCTCCATTGAAAAAGGGGAGACGATCGGTGTGGTCGGTGAATCGGGATGTGGAAAATCCAGCCTGGGGCGTACGATTCTACGGCTCAATGAGCCAACGGATGGGCAGATTCTCTATCGGGGGCAGGACCTCGTCGGGCTTTCCAACCGTGAACTCAAGAAGATCAGGCCTAAAATGCAGATGATCTTTCAGGATCCTTATTCCAGCCTGAATGGCCGCATGAATGTGCGGCAGCTGATCGCGGAGCCGCTGATCGTAAACAAGGTTTGCCACAGCAGGCGGGAAATAGACGAACGGATTGACCGGATGATGGAGACGGTCGGACTGGCTTCCAGGCTTGATATGGCGTATCCGCATGAGCTTGACGGAGGACGCCGTCAGCGTATCGGAATCGCAAGAACACTGATTCTTGAGCCGGAGTTCGTGGTGTGTGATGAGCCTGTTTCTGCGCTGGATGTTTCCATTCAGGCACAGATTCTCAATCTTCTGATGGATTTGCAGGAAGAGCTTGGATTAACTTATCTCTTTATCACGCATGACCTCTCGGTTGTTCGCCACATTTCCAAACGGATTATGGTGATGTATCTCGGTAAATGTGTTGAGATGGCGGAAGCAGGGCGTATTTTTGAAAATCCGCTTCATCCCTATACAAAAGCGTTGCTCGCTGCCATTCCGATTCCGGGGATTGAGAGCCTTCATAAGCACCGGGATCTCCTGCAGGGAGAGGTGACAAGCCCTGTTAATCCCAAACCGGGCTGCCGCTTTGCAGCGCGCTGCCCAAATGCATCACCTGCATGTCTCGAAGGAGAGATCCCGATGAAAGAAGTGGAAGCGGGGCATTTCGTTTCCTGCCGGTTGTATTGATATCAGTTGAGGAGAATACCATGCGAAAAGAGTATCCATGGCTTTATGAAAATGAACTTGGAACAATTGAAACCGTTGAAACCGATGTTCTCGTACTCGGAGGGGGAATGGCTGGGTGTTTTGCTGCAATAGCTGCAGCACGCCGAGGACAGCGGGTTATCCTTGTTGAAAAAGGGGCAACAGAAAAATCCGGTTCGGCAGGGACCGGATTTGACCATTGGGAAAATGCCTGCACCAATCCATGCTCCGGTGTAACACCGGAAGAGATTGCCTGGGCATTCGTGGATGAACAAAGCGGATACAGCAACGGCATTGTGAATTATATCGGCTGCCGCGAGGGCTATGACAGATTGCTGGATGTGGAGCGCTTCGGCGGCAAAATCAGAGATACGGAAGATGAATTTGCCGGGGCAGAATTCCGGGATAAAAAAACAAAGTTTCTCTTTGCCTATGATTATCAGAATCGGTTTACTTTCCGGGTCTGGGGATCTACTTTCAAACCGGCGCTCGTCCGGGAGATGAAGCGGCTCGGCGTCGCTATCTATGACCGCACAGAAGCAACGTCGCTTCTTGTCTCGTCTACCGATGCCTCCCGCCGTGGAGCGGGAGCGATCGGGATGAATGTTCACACCGGTAAAATCACGGTCTTCCGCTCGAAAGCGACGGTTCTTTGCATGTCCCGCCCGGCAAGAGTCTGGCTGTTTGATCCCGATCAGGTCGGGTTATGTGAGTTTCGCCCCATGCAGAGCATCGGAAGCGGCCATGCGATGGGTTGGCGCGCGGGCATGGAATTCACGATGATGGAAAAAACGGTACGTGCCGAGTTTTCAGCGGCAGGACGCAGTTTTCCGCCGTATGGTACCGGCAACAATCATAACACCTGGTATGCAGCTACCATGGTCGACGCCAACGGCCGGGAAATCCCTTATGTGGACCGGGACGGAAAGGAACTGAATTCTGTTTCTGAGCGCTACTATCCGGCAAAAGGACAAAAGTTCTTCCTCAAAGGAGGTGTGATTGACGATCCAAAGTACAAATACCGCGGGCCGGAGACATTGCCGTATGATGAGCTGAAGAAACGCGGTTATCAGCTGCCGTTTTATGCAGATCTCAGCCGTATGCCGGAGATGGAACGAAAAGCTATCTGGGGCTTGATGGTAGGGGAGGAAGGGAAAACCAAAGTTCCCATCTATGAAAACTATACACGCCGCGGTTTTGACCCTGCCCGATATATGCTTCAGTGCTACGGAACGGGCTGGCAATCCGCCAGTTTTCTGGATCAGGAACGTCAGTTTTTCGGGGCTCCGGGTGGCATAATGCATGACTGGGATCTGATGACGAATCTTCCCGGTGTTTTTGCGGGAGGAGACCAGCTTTTTGCCACAGATTGTGCGGGTTTTGCCTGTTCGACGGGTTACTATGCCGGAAGAAAGGCGGCTGCCTATGCTGACAATCTGAATGTCATTCCGGAAGCAGACGATTCGTTTATCCGGCAGGAAGCGGCCCGCCTGCTTGCTCCGTTGTCCGTACCGGAGGAAGACGGAATCCATTGGAAGGAACTGAACAGAGCCATCTCCAAGGCGATGCAGAATTACTGCGGAGGGGTAAAATGTGATGCCCTTCTCCGGGAAGGCCTTGATTTGCTTTCTACCTATGAAAAAGAGATTGTGCCGAGGCTTTCGGCTTCCAACCCACATGATCTGATGCGTACTCACGAGGTGCTGGATATCCTTACCGTAGCGCAGATGGTCCTCCATGCATCACTCGCAAGGCGAAACAGTGTACCGGCTTTAAGCTTTGAACGCAGTGATGCATCCGCAGAAGAGCTTTCCGAAGGCAGGCATCTTGTGATCTCCAGGAAAAACGATACTGTCTGTGTTCGGGAAGTGCCTCTTGACTATTTCGGAGATCTGCAGACGGAATATGAGCGGCGCAATCAGGATTATATCTGCCATGAATCGGAATACGTTGAAAACCCGATGATCGCAAAGCGCTCTGAAGCTGTTGATCAACGGAGGAATTCCGTTGAGAATCCATCTGAAATACACCGGTTTCCGATTCCTGATGTTTCTCCCGTTCCCTGCAGCGCAAAGCCAATCCGTTATGACAGGAATCTGTGTATCGGCTGCAACCGCTGCGCGTCTGTTTGCCAGTGCGATATTCTGATTCCTTCGACGATCAAAGGAGAACACCCGATTGTGATGTATCCCGGGGAATGCTACTATTGCGGAGCATGTGTCATGGTGTGCCCGAAAAAAGGAGCCATCACACTGGAGCACCCGTTGATGAACAGGGCAAAATTTGTTCCGGTGAAGTCTCCGTTGTAAAAAAAACAGCCCGCTTTGAAACGGGCTGTGAAATAACGATAGAACGACAGGTAATCTTTTTAAGACGGGATCAGGAAGGAGAGAGAACCACTTCTCCCTCACAGGAGAAGCCCTGTATTTCAACAGGGTTGCTGCCGTAATCTACATAGGTGCCGATAAACTGCCAGAGCATATAGAGGGGCAGCGTCTTTGTCTCACCCATCGTATAAGGCACAGAAAAGGAGTGCCTTCCGATTTCAGTGGCTTGCGGCTGGTTGACGCTGGTGCGGATTTCACCGGCTTCCATCTGCTGCCGGTCATCACCGAGTTTCAACACAAGAGGGACAGGGCCGTAGGAAAGGGAATAATGGTCTGCATAGGCAATCACTTCCACAACAGCAACGCCGTTCCCATATGTGAAAGCCGACCAGTCGGCATGGATGTTCAGGAGCCATGGCCGGGTGGAGGAAATGCTTCCGCTGCCGAGAGGTGTTTTCACAGGCTCGGGTGTCGGTACATAGGGAGTAGGGGTCGGCTCCGGGGGAGCAGTAGGCTCCGGAGCTGCCGTAGGTACGGGAGTCGGGGGAATTGTAACAACAGGAGTGTTCGAAACCGGTATCGGTTCTTGATTCCCCTGATTTTCCTCGCGAATGGAAAAGCCCGGGACGTAAGAAGCAGCTTCCCGTTCGCCAGGGGATTGCATGATATAGAAAATCGCTCCGCCGACAAGCGCGAAGAGAATCAGCAGCAGCACGATTTTAACAGTCATATGTCTCATTGGCATTTTTCCTTCCTTGGGGCTATTCTTAAGCATAACACAGGATGCCCCGGGAGGCAAGTATTTTTTAATTTGAATGATATGGAGGTAACAAAATGGAGGAACTTTCATGGGGCAGACGAATGCCCGAAGATCTTTTGGAGCGCTGGCCGAAGGATGCTTCCGGAGAACCGGAAACTCCCGCGTTCCTTTGCAACTGCCGTGCACAGAATATGGGGGATGAGCTGAAAATCAACATGCTGGAGGCATACGGGATTCCCTGCCTTCGCATCTATCCGGGAGACGGCAGCTTCGGCAAAGTGGTTCTCGGGATGAGCGGACAGGGGACGGATATCTATGTCCCATCCGGGATGCTGGAGGATGCGCTTGCTCTCTGTGCATCGGATTCCGACACAACTGAAGACGCAACTGAAGAAGAAACCTGATCTTATTCGCGTTTCTTAAAAGATGGGTTTTCCGGTGGCTTTTCGGTACAAAAGCAGAGCTGTAAGGGTTAAGAAAAGCACCAGACAGGCGCCGATGCTGCCTTCCACCCCGAAGGCGGCATCATAAAAAAAGCCGCTCCGTACCGATTCCGGCAAAAAAAAGGAAACAACGGAATCTGTGCCGCTGTTTTTCAGGCCGAAAAGCAGCGATTGCGAAGCATTCCATGCGGTATGAAAAGCGATTGCTTCCCAAATCTTATTCTCATCTGCGGCAAGGAGCGAAAGGAGAATCCCCATCAGGACGATCTGGAGGGCACCGACCATGTTGAGTCCTGCATTCATAAGATGCAGGACAAGAAACAACAGAACATTCCCTGCAACCGCAAGAGAAGGGTTGCAGTTTTTTTGAAGTAGTTTCTGATAGAGAAAAAAGCGAAAAGTAAATTCTTCCGCTCCGGCCTGAATCAGAATGGCGAGGAAGAAAAGGACCGGCATCCCGGCAGAAACAGGAGCTCTGTGCAGGGTAAACGATCCTGTCAGCTGGGCGCCGAACACGCAGACACCGTTTGCTGCAAAGCCTGCGGCAAGAGCGATCAGGAATCCTGTCAGATTCTTTTTTCTGTATCTGCAAATGGGGGAAGAGAACAGCAGTTTTCGATCTGCTTCCGTGAGCAGCATGGCGCTTCCGATCAGAATCCATACGCCGAGAAAGCAGAGATACCGGTTCAGAGAATGCAGTGCCGGTTTTTCGGGGCAAAGATGATGCATCAGCTTTGCCGGCAAAGGGAGTTCCAAAAGGAAACGCCCAAAAGAAAGCCCTGTCAGAAAAAGAGCTGCCGTAAAGAGAAGATCAAACATCAGGCATCCCGGAGGGATGCCTGAATGTTTTTTGCAAGGATTCAGATGTGTTTCCATTTTGCCCCGTTGGGGATATCCGTAACCTCAATCCCGGCGGCTTTCAGTTCGTCGCGAATCTGGTCGGCGAGAGCAAAATTCTTCGCTTTCTTCGCATCGCGGCGTGCATAGATTTTGGCTTCTATCTCAGCATCGGGAGTGCCGTCTTCCGCGATGATGGTGAATTCACCGGCAGTAACGGCTTGCTTTTTCAGCTCCTCCCGTTTTGCTGCTGCTTTTTCCAGCAGGCTGAGTGAGAGAACCTGATCAAAGTCACCGATGCAGAAGAGCTTGGTTGCGTCGTTTGTTTTGGCTTTCAGCACATCATAAAGAGCGGTAATGCCGAGGGAGGTGTTCAAATCGTTGTCGAGACCGGCCATAAATTTCTGCTTCAGGGTTTCATATACCGTCCGGTCAACTTCGCCGTCATCCGGTTTTAATGCAGCAATCTTGGCGATCAACTTGTTGTAGGCAAGCTGGGCATTGTCGAGATTTTCCCATGTAAAGACGAGGGACTTGCGGTAATGGCTCTGCAGGCAGAAGAAACGATAGGCAACGGGGTCATATCCCTTTTCTTCCAGCAGGGAGACCGTCAGAAATTCGCCCTTGGACTTGGACATCTTCCCATCGGTTGTGTTGAGATGGAGAACATGCATCCAGTATTTCACCCATTTGTGGCCGAGATAAGCTTCCGACTGGGCAATCTCATTGGTGTGATGGGGGAAGGCATTGTCAATCCCGCCGCAGTGGATATCAATGTATTCTCCGAGATGCTTCATCGAGATGCCGGAGCATTCGATATGCCAGCCGGGATAGCCGGTGCCCCAGGGGGAATCCCATTTCAGGGCCTGGTCTTCAAACTTGGATTTTGTGAACCAGAGCACGAAGTCATTCTTGTTGCGCTTGTTCACGTCTTCCTCAACGCCTTCCCGCACGCCGACTGCCAGATCGTCTTCATTGAAGTCATTGAAAACATAATACCGGTCGAGTTTGGAAGTGTCGAAATAGACGTTGCCGCCCGCAAGATAGGCATAGCCGGTGTCAAGCAGTTTTGTGATAATGCGGATATAATCCTCAATGCAGTTGGTGGCAGGCTCCACCACATCAGGGCGTTTGATGTTGAGCTTGTTGCAGTCGGAGAAGAAAGCATCGGTATAGTATTTTGCAATTTCCATAACCGACTTGTGCTCGCGTTTTGCGCCTTTGAGCATTTTGTCCTCGCCTTCGTCGGCATCAGAGGTCAGATGCCCGACGTCGGTGATATTCATAACGCGTTTTACGGAATACCCGATATAACGCAGATATTTCTCCAGAACATCTTCCATGATGTAGGAACGCAGATTCCCGATGTGTGCAAAGTGATAGACCGTCGGGCCGCAGGTGTACATGCTGACGAGTTCGGGGTTGTGCGGAACAAACTCCTCCCGTTTTCTGGAAGCGGAATTGTAAAGAATCATTTCAGTCTCCTATCAGATTTATTTTTCTTTCAGAACGTGACCATTCATCCAGAAGTATTCAAAGCCGGAATACAGCGTTGTAAGTACAATCAAAACCGTACACAGGGTGTAAACCCAGAGAGGTGCAACATGGATGAAACACAGCATGATGCAGAGGCAAACCATGGTACAGGCTGTTTTGAATTTGCCGGAAGGAGCAGCCGCAATGACGATGTTCTGCTGCGCGGCGATCAGCCGAAGGCCTGAAACCGCAAATTCCCGGAAAATCACCAGAGCTACCGCCCAGCCCGGCATCACCTGTGCCTCAATCAGATAACACATGGCTGCCAGCACCAGCATTTTATCCGCCAGAGGATCCATAAACTTGCCGAAAACGGTAATCTGGTTATATTTTCGGGCAATGTACCCATCCAGCAGATCGGAAAGGGATGCAGTGACAAACAATGCAAAACCGATATCATGTCTTCCCAGATACTCAAAGAGCAGGAAAAACGGCACCAGAACAATGCGCAGCACGGTGATTTTATTGGCAGTTGTGTTCAGCATTCAGGTTGCCTCCTCCCCATAGAGGACGCCGTCCTCCGCGGAAGTGATGCGTACCTTCGCAAATTCGCCCGGCGGACAGAAGCCTTCAAACTGAACGCTGCCGTCAATTTCCGGCGAGTCGGCATAACTTCTGCCGACCAGCAATCCGGATTCCTCATCCCGCCCTTCACAGAGAACACGGATGGTTTTGCCGACAAAGCTTTGGGTGAAATCGTCCATAATCGGAGCCTGCAGTTCCATGATCAGATCCGCTCTTCGCTGTGCCTCTTCCGGGGGAACACAGGGCATGCCGGCTGCCGGTGTTCCTTCTTCGGGGGAGAAGGGGAATACCCCGGCCCGTTCGATGCGCGCCTCTTTCAGAAAAGCACAGAGCTCCTCAAATTCGGTCTCCCCCTCACCGGGCAGGCCGGCAATCAGGCTGGTGCGCAGCACAAGCCCGGGGATGCGTGCACGAAGCGTGGCAAACAGGGCACGGATATCATCGCCTGTGCCCCGGCGATTCATTTTCTTGAGAATGCCGTTGTTGATATGCTGAATCGGAATATCCAGATACTTCACAATCTTCTCATTCCCGGCAATCTCATCGATCAGTTCATCATCAAACTGATCGGGGTAGAGATAATGCAGGCGAATCCACTCAATGCCCTCAATTTCCGAGAGCTTTCGGCAAAGTTCCACCAGACATCGATGCCCGTAAAGATCGGTGCCGTAGCGCGTAATATCCTGCGCAATCACAATCAGTTCTTTGATGCCGTGGGCCGCGAGATCCTTCGCCTCTTCCAGAATGTTTTCCATCTTTCGAGAGCGGTATCTCCCGCGAATCAGCGGGATGGCACAAAAAGCGCAGAAGTTGTTGCAGCCCTCGGCGATGCGCAGATAAGCCCAGGAAGGCCCGGTGGATACCACACGCGGAATTTCATCCACGGCTGCGCTGTTATCCGCAAAAGCCCGGTAGTGCTTCCGGCTCAAAACTGCTTCAGCCGCCTTTACAATGTCGGTGAAACTGCCGACGCCGAGCACAGCATCGATTTCCGGCAGCTCGCGCTCAATAGAGTCTTTATACCGCTCGGCAAGGCAGCCGGTTACGATGATGCCGCCAAGCGAGCCGGTTTTTTTGTATTCGGCCACTTCAAGAATCGTGTCAATCGCTTCGCTCTTTGCCGAATCAATAAACCCACAGGTATTGATGATAGCAAGATCCGCTCCATCCGGATCCGGAACCAGAGCAAATCCTGCCTCCGACATGAGATAGAGCATTTGTTCGCTGTTGACAAGATTCTTGGCACAGCCGAGAGAGATTAATGCAAAAGTATGTTCCATGGTGTTTCCTCATAAAGATTCAGAATACCGGTTGATCGCCGCACGGATTTCATCCCACGAGTAACCCCGGCGATAGAGAGCCGCCGATACTTTTCTTACCTGCTCCCGGTCATCAGGGTCTTTCAGTTTTGTCTGAACAAAGCGGTCGATCTTTTCCTCCGAAGGGGGTGCGTTTTCCAGCGCCTCCTCCCAGAGGTCGCGATCCACCCCTCGCCGGGAGAGTTCTGCCCGGACTCTCGCAGTTCCGTACCCCTTTGCGGTGTAATGGCGCACTACAGCCGCGGCATATTCCGCATCGTCCAGCAGGCGGAGTTCCTGCAGTTTTTCCACGGCGGCTTCGGCGATGGAAGCATCCGTTCCTTTGCGGACAAGCTTGTCCCGTAACTCTTTGGAGGACATTCTGGTGTATGACAGCAGCTTGATGGCCTTCTCCTGAGCAAGAGCACGCTGGGACAGGAAATGAAGCTGTTCCAGAGTCTCTTCATCCAGATCTTTTCCGGTAAAAAGCAGCAGCTCGGCAATCACAACAGCTGTCGACGGGATCTCCGTCCCGTCTTCCAGGCAGACTGTTACATGTTCCTCAGAGGTGCGGCGGAGAGATGAGACAACCATTGTTTTCAGATCCCGTCAAACGGATCGCTGTCAAGATTATCCTCGTCAAAACCGTCTGCGCTGACGTCAACGGCCTTTTTCGGAGAGGGTGCGGCAGCGGCTTCCTTCCGCTGCTCCTGGAGCTTATGGAAGTTCTCCCTGATCTGCTTCTCCACTTCATCGCATTTATCCGGGTTTGCGGCAAGAAAGTCTTTTACAGCGTCCTTTCCCTGGAAGCGCTGGCCGCAGCAGGTAAACCACGCGCCGGCCTTGTCGATAATATCAAGTTTTACGCCGATGTCGACGATCTCACCCAGCTTCGAAATCCCCTGGCCGTACATAATGTCAAATTCCGCCTCACGGAAGGGAGGAGCCACTTTGTTTTTCACAACGCGCACCTTGGTGCGGTTTCCGACCATCAACCCGTTCATTTTCAATGTTTCGGTGCGCCGCACATCCAGACGGACGGAAGCATAATACTTCAAAGCAAGCCCGCCGGGCGTCGTCTCAGGATTGCCGTACATGACGCCGATTTTCTGACGAAGCTGATTGATGAAAATAACCGTGCAGTTGTTTTTGGAAATCTGACCGGCCAGACGCCGCATCGCCTGCGACATCAGTCTTGCCAGCGCACCCACCGTCACATCGCCCACTTCGCCTTCCAGCTCGGCGCGGGGGATCAGGGCGGCTACCGAGTCAATGACCACAAGGTCGATGGCACCGGAGCGCACAAGAGATTCCGCAATATCAAGAGCCTGCTCACCGGTATCCGGCTGGGAAATCAGCAG
>JAFUGY010000040.1 GCA_017469115.1 Oscillospiraceae bacterium | reverse complement strand
TTGTTGTTATGGTTGTTGTTGTAGTTGGGAACATTCGGATCCGTTTGCTCCGTTCGCAGCAGCCCTTCCCGTGCTTACCGTTTGGGAAGGGGATTTTGACCGAGGTGAATTTTATGTTAACCTTTATTGTACCGGATTTCGGGATAAGATGCAACAGATTTTTGTCAGTGGTTTCAGCATTTAACACAGAGAATCATGAAACATTCCCCCCCCTTTTTAACACATGGTGAAAATGGAGATTTTGGTGAAAATGGAGTTTTTTCGTCAAAAGTATGGATTTTGAGAACTTTTCGAATAGAAAAAGCAGGCATAATTTTGCCTGCTTTTTCATTTTCACCCATTTTCACCTGATTCTTTCTTCCTTATCCTGACGGTAAGCGTCGCTCCCACCAGCGAGATAATTGCCAGCGCACCCCACAACGCCAAGTTACTCTCATCCCCCGTGCGCGGATTGTTGGAGGGCGGGACGTAAGTATACCGCTCGCCGGAGGAGGCGGAATAATAGCTGCTGCCGCCCGAGCCGCCGCCCGCTGCAAGCACAAGAAAATCAGTTTCCGCCTTTCCGTCGGTAAAGTACACTGTCAGCCGGTGCCAGCCGACACTTAATGAATTCAGCCATGCCGGCCGCAGTGTGATGATAATGCTGCCCGGTGCCTTGTCGTAGGAAGCGCCAGAACCGTCTACCGTAAGGCCGGTGAAGAGTGAATACGTCCACGAGTCATCTCCCAGCCTCGTCACACGGAAGGTCGCCCCCTCCGCGCTGCCCTTCACCCAGATCTGCGTCGCCTGGGTAAAGACATAGCCTTCGCCGGAAATGTCTATTGTCTCCGTGTAAGTAACACCCTCCACAGTGGCAGTATAGGTCACTTTGCTGCCACTTACAGATGCCGTTGCCTGCTCGGTGACTGTTCTGGTGTGGGAGGCATCCCGCGAGCAGACAAACTTCACCGTAATGCTGCTGTAGTCACTCGCCCACTCTGTGCCGCATACCGTCCAAATATGACCGAGAGCAGCTTCTTCCACGGTCTTCGTTTGTGTCTCAAATGCCTGATTCTCAAATGTTGCCGTGTAAGTGATCTTCCCCGCGCTCTCGCAGGTTGCCGCATTACCTGCTGTTGTTGTTTTTACGGTTTCAGTCTCTTTATGCTCTGCATTGTTTTTGCAGATGCGCGTTGCCGTCACGCTGCTGTTATCTCCAGCCCAGGTATAGGTCGTCTCGCCCCAGTCATGCGCGACATTGATTACCACCGTACCGGAGGTGCCCATATAGTTGTTTGCATCTGTGGGTGTAAACGTCCAGTTGTACGTGTTCGTGCCGCAGACAAGCTTCGTCTCTGTCAGCTTCAGCGTGCCGGGTACAGATTCATCGCTCCGCTTCAACACCACGGCTGAGGCTTCCATCGTGCCAGTTACATCATCTGCCGTGACTGTCCCGACATCCGGCACAGCCGGCTCAATCGTAAAGGTTGCTGAGCCGGAGTAAACAGTATCGTTCGTCTCTGCCGTTACAGTTACCGTATAATTGCCCGCCTCAGTTGGCTTCGTTGCTGTTGGCCCGTAGCTGCTGCCGCTGCGCAGTGTGCCGCTGTAGGAGATCGTCAGCGTGCTGCCAGTCGGTGCAGAATACGCCGGTTCTGCCAGTGTAGTGCCATAGATAGTGCCGCTCTGTGTCACGGAAAGCGTTTCTGTTTTCTTTCCTGTCACTGTTACCGTGATGTTGCCGGTTTTGCTCTCATAATTCTCATTCCCAGCGACGGTAACGGTTACTGTGCATGTGCCTGCTGTGGTGCCGGAGGTCAGGATGCTGCCGTTCAGGGTACATTCGTTTGTCTCTCCGCTGATGGTATAATTCACTGTGCCCTCAGCATTGCTGACATTGGCGCTTAGGTCAACCGTATTCCCGCCAACTGTCACGGTCGCAGTCTCAGTAATCATAGCAGGATTTACAGCCTTATTGACCACAAAAGGTGTGCTGACTGTTTTTCCCGTATATCCGCCTGTGCCTGTTACCGTAACGGTATATGTGCCCGCATCCTTCAGCTCTGTTATTGCTGTGCCTTCTTTGTCATAGCTTACAGTATAATCTGTAACCGCTGTCAGAGTTGTGCCCGATATGATATCTGTAACCGTGATGGCAGGCGTGATGATGTTGCCCGTATAGGTCTGGCTTTGAATCTCCGCCACACTGATCCCGTTTTGATCCCACAGTGCGGTCAGGGTTACGTCGCCGTATTGCCCGGTAAGGGCTGTCCCCGCACCAAGTACTTGGTCGGCTGTCCAGTTGCCTCTTGCCGTTGTTACCTTCCAGCCGTTAAAGGTGGACCCGCCTTTTGTCGGTTTGGGGAGAGTGTCAGCACTCTCGATGGTATAGATTTTCGATGTTTCTCCGCTACCGCCATCCAGATCATAGGTGACCGTATAGGAGATCGGTTCAAACACGGCTTTTACCTGTATGTCCTCTGTGCCGATGTTGAACTTGTTATCTGTTATGGTCACGTTGTCGGGAATAACCTGCCACTCCTTGAAACGGTATCCGTTATTCGGTGCAGCAGTCAGTGATACCTCCTGCCCGCTCGCGCCGGATGTGAGCGTTGCAGAGGCCGATCCACCCGCTTCCGGTTCGCAGCTCACGGTAATGTCATATTTTGCAATCTCTTTAAACGTCGCACTCACGGTGACATTTGCTCCCGGCATTATGAAAGTGTATGTTTTGCCGGTTTCGTCGGCTGTGTCTTTCGTGGGGGTAATGGTTTTTGTCTCTCCCCCATCAAGATAGGTTACAGTCAGTTCCTGCAACTCATAGTCCTCGTCTGGCGTAACAGTCAGCGTGATCTTCGTGTTTTCTGCTGCGGAAGTTGGATTTGCCGTCACTGAGCCGTGTCCTGCCGTGCTGCAGGATACAGTATATGCGCTGTTTAGCGTTATCTCTGCCGGGGTGCTTGCATAATCGGTATTATAATCTCCATTCAGCTGTTCGCTGAAAACTTTCAGCGTATAGCTGTTGGCTGGGCTGAGATCGGAAGGAAGCGTCATCGTCCATTTGCCCGTTCCATCGGGTGTTTTCGTCGCGTAATAGAGAATATTCCCGTATGAATCACAGATAATTGCAGATACATTGTCCCCGCTAGTAACACTATAGTTCACTTCAAGCGTCCCGCCGGGCGTGAATGGCGTGCTTTGAGAGCCATTCACATTTGCTGTAGCGCTGCGATCTCCATCTTTTAGTGTCAGCTTGAGCTCATTACCTCCTGTCAGCGTCCCAAATTCGCCGCCGCCTGCTGCGGCGGTTGATTTGCTGCCTGCGGCAGCAGATGTGAAGAGTACAGATTCAAGATTTAACTGAAAAGCGGGGCGCGCGCCGAATGGGCCATCGTCGATAACGTCGCCGTAGTCAGATAGCCGTCATTGCTGACGACCCCCGCGTAGAAAGCATAGTAATAGTAGGGCGACCGGAGCCACCACCAGCCCGGCCAAAAAAGGTTGCAACCCTGTCCCTGTATATTATAAGCCGCATGCGGCCTATAACCGGAATCGTTTTCTGTCGCTGTTCATCCATGCCCCCAGCAGGTTCCTGCAATCGTAGATCAACCGTGTGATCTGCTCATACTGCTTCGGCAGGATGCACTCTTGCTCCATGGCCAGCTGTGCAATATAACCCAGCAGTCGGAGCGACGTCTGTGCCTTTCTCTGTTGCGAGAGTCTTTCCTCTGCCTGTTTTTGTCCTCCGCCCGGTACAAAAATTTCGTTGGCAACATACAATTCTTCTATCACATCCAACGCGTAGTTCTGCAGCCTTGATACCAGCGTAAAACGGAAGCGTTTAGGCGATTTCTCTGTCACTGTCATCACATAGGAGCAAAGTTCTTTCGCTTTTAAAATAACAGCAAGTTCGCTTTTTCCTGTCATGGTTCCTACCAACCATTCATCTGTCGGCTGAACGATAGATTATTATTAAATAGGAACATATTAGCAAAAAAAGTAACGGATTACAACAATAATTTTATGCTGGCTGAAAAAACTCTCATCTTTCTGACCAATAACGGCATTTATTTCAGTTGCAATGAAAAAGAACAAAAAAAGAAGAATTACGGACAATTCTTTTTTCTCACAATAACACCAAGAGAAAAAAAGAACCACCCGGTGGGTGATTTTCCGTTGTGCGGAAAACCATTCACTTTGTAAACTTTGTAAACCTGTGGGAAAAGAAGTCTGTAAAGTAGATAAAAACCTATCCTTCCGGATTTGAGGTTTACAAAGTTTACAATTTCTACGCTCTCAAAAACTGTAAACCGAGTTGAAACAGTTGCTTGCCGTCTCTTAGTTTTTCTTTCGCGAAATGATGCGGAATTGTTTGATTCATTTCGGGAAACAGGATATAATGTTTCGCATAAAGGAAGATACCGGTGTCATTTATCCTGAGATTCTGAATCATTTCTCAAGGGTCTACAATTTTCTGCCAATCGCCGGATAGAATTTCTCCAAAATGTGACCGCCCCGCCGGGACTGCCAGCCAGGCAGTTTCAGCGGGGTCGTCTTATGCTGTATCTGAGGATCAGCACTGCTTTCTGTTTACAAGCATGTCTATCGAACGTTACTACCGTTTGTTGCAGGGGATATCAGAAAACAGCCCCATCAGGTAATCCTTTTTTGTACTGTGCAACTGCTTGTGCTGCATGCATTGGCTTCGCTCCTTCAACTTCATAGATACCGCCTTGCGTTTTCAGAATACCATTGTCCTCGGCAAAGTGAGGATTCGTCTGCATCAATCCCAGAATTCTGCGAGCTGCACCATCCGGATGGCTTCTGCCCCCTTCCCAGGCTTCAACAGCTTTCTTTGTTACTCCTACGCAAGCTGCAAAAAGGCTTTGACTCATCCTGCAATTCATACGAATCATTTTTATCTCTTCCGGTTGAAAATCAGAAACCTCCTGTATCTCTATACGATGGATCTGCGTACCGTTAGAGACTCCCTGTGTATATTCAAGAGCCTCCTGAAGGCCTTTCATAATCTCATCATATCTGCTCATAAGTGATCCCTCTCATTCATTTCAAGCTGAAGTTCAATTAATTCAACAATCTTCTTCATATCATTTCTTTCAGCCTTTGTGAGATTATCTTTTTCTGATTTTTGATAAGCATCAATCAGATACACTTTTTCATAAACTTCAAAATCCACATAGATTATTCTGACAGAACCACTTTTACCCCTGTTTTCAAATGCGAACCGCATTTTTCTTACTCCTCCGGTCTCCTTCATAACCTGCCCAACCTTCGGATTATCAAGAATATCTTGCTCCAGACGACGCATATCAGCTTCATTTAATCCTAAGTTTCTCCATTTCACTAGAAAAGACGGAATAACAACAAATTCGCGTGTCATACTATACTCCTTTATCGTTTTGATTATTATACCCTATATTATAGGGTATGTCAAGCTCTAAAAAAGAGTAACCTGGAAATACTGTTGCTTCAATTCAATGGCCGGTATAGCTGGCAATGCTTCGCTGAATCGTTTTCGGCTCTATATTTCCTGCAGCGTATTTCTTTCGGAATCTTCCAAGCCGCCGTTTGAAGCGCTTTTTACTGCTCGAAAAGAATTAGGGACAGTTTTTTCTCCCTATAACATATTCGCCGACCTGTTTTTCAGGCCGGCGATCATTTCTTTTCTTACAATTTTGGATTATTCCTCCGCCAGGGTCAGAACGAACTTCACGGGGTTGTGGTCGGAATAAGTGAAGCCGCAGTCGAGGGTTTCAACCTCTTCCACCTGAACATTGGGAGAAGTAATCATCCCGTCGATCACATAATACTGGGTATTGGCCGTGTCAGAGGGATTGTAGGGCTGGTTGAGCAGGCGGCAGGTCGGTGTGGAGGCATCAAAGGCGAAGGAGAATCCTTCGGGGATGCTGTCTTCCTCAAGGATGCCGGGCGTCCAGTTCTCCGGATGAGCGTTGGGATAGACTTCAGCTGTGCCGGGGAAAAGCTGATTGAAGTCCCCCGCGGCCAGAACGTAATTGCCCTTCTCATATTCGCTCTGCATAAATTCACGCAGCTGCTTCGTCTGGGCAATCTTGCCCTCCCCGCTGTCATATGCCTCGAGGTGGAGATTGATGAGCACCAGCTTTTTCTCGCTCCCCTCCACCGGCAAATATGAAACCAGCAAGCAGCGCTTGAGATTTGCCGTGCGCAGCGGCCAGGAGAATGGGCAGGGCAGCGAAATGCGCTCTGCCTCTTCGATGTCATAGGAAGAAGCCGTCAGAAGCCCGGAATTGATCTTGCCGAAAGGCGGCCAGGGGAACGGCACAAAGGGGCAGGAATAGTTGAGCGCATAGGTATTCTGCGCGAGGGAGATTCTGTCACGAAAGTCGATATGGAAGGAGCGGCGGGAGTCGCTGTCTGCTTCCTGCAGGAGATAGATGGAAGCTCCCGTTTCTTTTTTCAGGGTATCGGAAATGCCGTTCAGGTTCGTCTCAACCAGCGTTTGATTGGCAGCGGGGGCTTTACTGCCGCCGTCCATCACAAAATCGGCATCCTTGCCCAGCGCAGCATATCCGACGTTCCAGGAAATCACTTCAATCGGCTCCTCGAGCGGAATCTGCTTCTCTTCCGCCTTGCCGGAAACCGGAACCGGCTCCACATCGGCGGGGCGATATTCCGAGACAGTCAGAAACACGATCAGCAGAATGCCGGCTGCCAGCACTGCCAGAATGAGATAAAGCAAGGTTTCAAAAAACTTTTTCATGGTCTGATCAATCCTTTTCTTTATTGCAAGAGGCCGGCATTTGCCGGCCTCTTATTTTGATATTGGTTTATGCAGCCGTACGCATGACGGGCGTCCAGTACTCCTGCCCGTAAAGATCTGTAAAGCGATAGCAAGGATTGACTTCCTCCACATCCGCTACATACATAAAGGAGGCCTCCAGACCGTCACCTACGGTAAACTCATCGCTGATGCGATAGGTGTTTTCGTAGATGTTGTCGTACGTATAATAGTCTGCAAGGAAGGTGACGGTATCGGTGCTGTTATACTCGGTAGCGGCTTTTGCGTAGGTCAGAATTTCTGCATCGTTCTGATAATCGTAGCAGACGCCTACCACCGCAGGATTGTCATTGACAATTTCAATCAGCAGGTTTGCGCGCTGACCGTTGTAGAGGCAGGGAACTCTGCCCATGGTGACACGTGTTCCGTCATCGGCAACAATGGTGTACATCTGATAATATGCCACTTCATGGCCGTTGATGTGAAGCCAGCCGCCGTCATACTCGCCGCTGAGCGCACCGTTTTCTTTGAAGAAGCCTTCGTAAAGATCCAGCCCGAGGTCGATAAAGCCCTGGCCGTCATTGCGGAATACACTGAGCTTCAGCTCGGAAATCAGATCCCACTGATCCTGCGGGAGCAGCATTTCAGGTGCTCCGTCTTCTCCGACGGACCATTTCAGCAGAGAGGCATCGAAGGTATTCTCGCTGATATAATCCGCCATGGCGCGCACGTCCACTGCGTCGCTGTTCAAAACATCAACCAGGAAGTCGTCATTCTCCTCCGTCAGGCCACGGACGTTTTCAATACTCCGCCCCGACATCATCTGCCCGAGCAGCGCATAGATCAGGTCGGAAGTGTCATACGAAGTGCTGTAAGAGCTGCCGCCGTATCCGGAAGACGAGGAATAGCCGGAATTGCCGCTATAGCCCGTTGAGCCGGTGCTGTATCCGGAAAGGCCGGAGAGGAGAGAACCGAGCCCCGAAGAATAGCCGTTGCTGTAGGAGGATGCCTGCCCGGATGAGGCATAGGTCGCAAACGCCTGCACGCAGCGGGAATAGTTGTTCTGCATCCCGATTTTGCTGTAAGTCTTGACAGCTTTGCTGACCGTGGACATGTTCCGATACGGGAAGTAGATGGAAAGGCCATAGGCATTTCTGACCGTCGAAGACGTCTTGTTATACTTGATGGCGCTGCGAAGCGCATTGGCGAGGGAGCTGCTCTCGGTATTATTCAGGTTATAGCAGATGCTGGCAAGGTCCGCCTGGTCGATCCGGGAATCGGCTGCGAATTCCTTCGCGTTTCCGCGGGCGCGGGAGACCGTCCGGTAATCGCTCTGAATCAGGGAATATGTTGCATCCGACCAGTCATTCAGCAGCGGAGGAACCGTGTAGGAGAATTCTGCCAGATCGGTAAGGGAAAGCGTGGTATCCTGCCCCGGGCACTGGCGTGCACACATAGTGACGAAATCGTCCACAATCCGCTTGCCGAGAGTAACCGTCGGCGTGGAGGTGTTGCGGCTGAGCAGGGTCACCCAGTCGGTATAATACCAGCCGATGCCCGGTTCCGACTCCTCGGATGCCAGGAGATAATCGGCATACTTGGAAGCCATCTGGGCGGTTTCCACCGTCGCCATCAGGCAGGCATCGAAGCCGAGAACATCAAACGTCACACCGCCTTCGGCGAGGGCCTGATCGATTCCGTCCAGCGTCATGGAGCCGGAGCTCTTGAACTTCTGGTCATAACCATAGCCGGTGATGGAGCCGCCGCCGTGATCCCAGAGAATCAGCATGTTCCGGTTGGCCGGATAGTTCTGTGCACAGAAGCGGATAAATTCGGAAAGGGTGGAAGGCGTGACCATCGGCTTGTTTCCGACGTTATCATTGAGCAGACGGAACTGGCCGCCGTTTTCGATTTTATAAATCTGGTTGGTTCTGCTGCTGACGAGATTGTTCTTCCACTGGGAGCATCCGCCCGTGTAGACAATGATATTGACGTTATCTCCGATGGTGGCGTTTGCCATTTCCTGGAGGTCTTTCGTCGCCATGGAGTAGTTGGACTCCAGGTCAGTGCCGCACATATACACCATGATAGTAACGGTATCTGTGCCATTGCCCTTGATGGTGGTATATTTGGCTCTTGCGCCGTCGGTCACGGTGTTGTTTTCGGTGCCGGTGTTGTTGCCGCCGTCCCAGGAAGAAGAGGTGTAAGCGCCGCTGTTCACCGTCGGATATCCGCCGAAGAGCGCGCTTAAATCAAGCCCGCCGTTCCCGGACGAAGTGGCAATGCTCCCGCCGTTGGCAAAATAGCTGTTGTTGGCATAGCTGCCCGTATAGCTTGAAGAGTTCGTCAGTGACGGTGTAGCGGTGGGACGCGGCGTAGGCGCCGGAGTAGGCCGTGGTGTGGGTGCAGGCGTCGGCCGGGGCGTCGGGGCCGGGGTGGCAATCACTGTGGTCTGATTCCCGTTGTTGAACTCCTGATAACCGCCGTCAAAACCCGTTCCCGTGCAGGAACGGAACAGCGTCAGCACGATGAAGACGATAACCGCAATGCGGATGATATTGCCGATGCCGCTGCTTCTCTGCCCGTTGCTCTTTCTGCCCAGCAGAAGATAGGCCAGCCCTGCCAAAAGAAGGCCGTTACCGCCGGAACGGGAAGAACCTGCTGATGCGCGGTCGGAACCATCCGGCCGGTTGGGGCCGCCCGGCCTGTTGGAGCCGCTGCCCGGGCGCGGAACACTGGACGGTCTGCTCTGTCCGGATTGTGAAGAGCCTCCGGGACGGCCGGAATAGCCGCCGGAATTGCCGACGGGACCACCGCCGATTCCTTCACCCTGCTTTTCAGCCTTCTGGCCGGTTCCTTTATAGTCTCTTGCCATATGCTTTCCTCCTTATAGTGCTCTTATTTCAATCGATTCCGACCCGGAATCGGATCAAGGCCTTATGCTTTTTCCTCCTGCCCGGCTGCTTTCATCTTCGCCAGCTCTTCCTCCTCCAGAACACGGTAGGCGACCTTGCCCACCAGCGTTTTCGGAAGATCGGCACGGAACTCGATGTCATACGGCATGGCATATTTTGCAATGTGTTTTCGGCAGTACTCCAGAAGGAGCTGTTTTGTGTCCTCCGTTGCGGGAAATTCCGGCGACAGCTTGACAAAAGCCTTCACTTTCTGCATCTTATACGCATCCGGAACCCCAATCACACAGCTCATCTGAACCGCTTCATGGGCATCGAGAATGTTTTCAATCTGGCCGGGATACACATTGTAGCCGGAAGTGACGATCATGCGCTTGGCACGCCCTTTAAAATAGACAAAGCCTTCCTCGTCCATGGTGCCGAGATCTCCGGTATACACCCATGTCAGGCCATCGGCATGCACCCGAAGCGTCTGGGCAGTTTCTTCCGGATTGTCCATGTATTCGCGCATCACCGTCGGCCCGGCAAGCAGGATTTCACCTTCTTCGCCGTAGGGCAGCTCCCGCTCCGTACCCGGCTCCACGATCTTAATAACCGTATCCGGGAACGGGATTCCGATGCTGCCCTCCTTAAACATGGTAGGCGGCGTCAGACAGCAGGCTGTGACGGTTTCCGTCGTCCCGTATCCCTCCCGCACCTGAACGGTGGATTTATGATCATACAGGAATTTGTCCAGCTTCTTTTTCAGCTCGACGGAGAGGGAATCTCCCCCCGAAAAGACGCCTTTGAGACAACTCAGATCCGCTCCGTCCATTGCAGGGAGACGAAGCAGAGCTTCATAAAGCGTCGGAACCCCGGCAATAAAGTTGCAGCGGTATTTCACAATGAGTTTTGCATAGCTCTTTGCCGTAAAACGCGGCACCAGAATGCATCTCCCGCCCTGGGAAAGCATGGTGTGAATACAGACGCCAAGCCCGAACCCGTGGAACACCGGCATGGCTGCCAGCATTTTGTCTCCCGGCCAGAACATGGGATTGGTTGCGATAACCTGCTGGCCGAGGGCATTGAAGTTTTTGTTTGTGAGGACAATCCCTTTGGTCGTGCCCGTGGTCCCTCCGGAATACAGGATGACAGCAGGGTCGTCGCTTTTCCGCTCTACTTTATAGTGATAAAAGCAGTGCCTGCTCATGTTCATGAATTCCCGCCAGCGAATGACCGGCGCATCCTTCGGGATTTTCCGAATTTTGCGGCCTTCCGTCAGCATATATCCTGCTCGGACGGGTTTGCTGAGTTCATCCTTTACGGAGGCAATGATGATATTGATGATGCCGGTATTCTGCCGGATATTCTCAAACTTATGATAAAACTGATCGAGCGTAATGGCTGTTACGCTGCGGGATGCGTTGAGATAGAATTCGATTTCCTTTTCGGCTGACAACGGATGAATCATATTGCATACCGCGCCCACCAGATTCACCGCATAAAACATATAGATCGCCTGCGGGCAGTTGGGCAAGGCAATCGTCACACGATCCCCTTCCCGCACGCCGATCGTCTTCAGGGCTTTGGCACATTTTTCCACTTCTTCCACCATCTTCCGGTAGGTTGTGGAGCGCCCCATAAAATCAAAAGCGACATTGTTTGGATAACGGTCGGCAATCTCCCTGACCTTGTCGAACATGGAGCCTTCAAAATACTCCAGATGCATCGGGATATCGCCGGTCACTTTTTGCCAGGGTGTTTTTACCGTGATGTTTGTCATCGGTTTCTCTCAATCCTCATAAAATTTTGCGCTGAAATATCTCTCAGCCCGGTCAACTTCGGAAGAATCCGGATGGAAGGTTTCATCCCGCTCCGTCATCTCTGCCAGCTTCTCACGCAAAGCGGCGCAGAGCACCAGCACCTCCTCGGCATTGACAGCCTTCGGATCACCCCCGAGGAAAGAGCGGATATTGCCGCTGAAAACCTCTTCCAGCCGATTCTCCGGCAGCGCCAAGCCACGCATGAGAAAAGGCGCTCTGTCATGCAGGAAGTTTCCGTCAGCTTCTATGGTCTCTTCCCCGCGCATGGTGAGAAAACGCTGAACGAGCTGCGGGCGAAGAAGATTTTCCTGTTCATTAAAGGACTCTCCTTCATTGGTGAGAATGCAGCGGCCGCCGATATCGGTGCCGTAGGCTATTCTGTCATGATACTTCTCAAAAAAGGCCTTTGCCCTGTCATAATCGGCTGAAAAGTTTTCATACATCTCAATACCCGGGGTCAGATCCACCATCAGATTCGGATAGCGGGTCATCAGGTCATCCAGGCGGTCAAGCTGCGCCGAGAAGAACAGGAAATGTGCAAAGATGATTTTCAGGTTCGGATGCCGCTGCAGCACCCGGAACACCTGGGCGTACTGCACTTCATTGTTGATAAAGCTGTCGTCATACCACCACCCCTGACGTTTCAGCCAGGGAGAAGGATTTGCACACCAGTTCGTCTCCGGATCATTGACATGCCAGAGCATCGGCACCGCTTCCTTTTCGGCATACACCCAGAAGGGTTCCCAACAGGGCAGATCAAAATCGGGGATAGGCATCGTTTTGCGCATCTGGGGCTTTCCCTCCAGGAGCTTGATGCCGTCGCAGCCGGCGGAAAGGATCTGAGCGGCGTAGGCTGCCAGATGCTCTCCGAGCGTATCCGGATAGAGATAGTATGCGCTTGCATCCGGGCTTCCGAACACATAAAACCGCCCAGGGTTTTGATCTTTCATCACAAGGGCACCGGGAATCAGCGAAATGCACCGGGAATGGGAGACCGCCTGAATCACGGCACCGTCCGTCCCGATCCTGTCCAGAAAGGCGGTCAGAAATTCAGGCCCCGTTTGCGGAGAATAATGAACATGTGCATCAATGATCTTCATGAACCTTTACCAAAACCTTTTCCACTCTTCGCCCATCCATGGAAAGGACAGAGACATCCAAATTTTGATATGTGAAATGATCTCCCGCTTTGGGGAACTCGCCGAACCGTTCAACCGTCCATCCGCCTACGGTATCACTTTCTGCTTCAAAATCTTCTTCCCGGATGCCGACCAGTTCCAGAAAATCGGCGATCACCATATCGCCGTCAACTTCGAACTCGTCTTCCGCACGCTGAACCACTTCCTGCTCCACGGTATCCGTTTCATCCCAGATTTCTCCGACGATCTGCTCCAGCACATCCTCCATGGAAACAACGCCGAGCGTTCCTCCGTATTCATCCGACACGATTGCCAGATGCTGTTTTGCTTTTCTCAGTCGTGCCAGCACATCCGGCAGCTTCATGGTTTTGTACACATAAACAGGCGGCATCAAAAGCGAACGGATATCCGCATGATCGCTCTCGGTAAGCGCTTTCAGAAAACGGTTCAGATAGAGCACTCCGATGATATTGTCGATGCTCTCCTGATAGACCGGCAGCCTGGAATAGGGAGAGCTCTCCACTTCCGCAAGAATTTTCTCCCGGTCATCTTCAATATCGATAGCATAAACGTCTACCCTGGCTGTCATGACTTCAGATGCCATGATATCGGAAAAGTCAATGGCAGATCGGACCAGTTCGGACCGTTCTTCATCCAGAACCTCTTCGTCCTCTGCCGTTTCAATAATATTCTGCAGTTCCTCAACAGCCGCCTCGGGATCCTCATCCTCCTGCGAGCCTTTCATCGGAAACGTCAGAAGCCAGATCAGCTTCACGACAATCCAGACAATCGGGCAAGCAGAATCATCAGAAACCGCACGGGGTAGGCAAATTGAAGGGCAAAGCGGTTGGCATTCTTTTTCGCCGTGATTTTCGGGATCGTCTCCCCGCAGATAATCACGAGAATGGTCATCACCACTGTGGATGCCCAGGCATATTTTTCCCCGGCACCGGTGCCCAGCAGAAGCATCAGCATGACAGAAGCAAGAGAAGAGCTGGCAATATTGACAAGATTGTTGCCGATCAGAATCGTGCTCAGGGTATCGTCAAAGTGCTCGAGAATATAGCGGGCCGTTTTAGCGGGCTTGGAACCCTCTTCTTCCAGATTTTCCAATCGCAGGGCACTGCAGGAAGAATAAGCCATTTCAGAGGCAGAGAAGAAAGCGGAACCGATCAGGCACAAAACAATGCCTGCCGCAACAAGGAAGATCGTCATGGCTCGTCTCCTCCTTCTGCTTCCTCCGGCAGAATAGAGAGCTTCAGCCGCACAATGCGGTTATGATCCATCTCTTCCGCTGTAACCTTAAGATTATGGTAGCAAAAACTCTCTCCCTGGTGAGGAATCGAGCCGAACTCCTCATAAGCCCATGCGCCGAGGACCGTATCCACAAGCTCTTCGTTGTCTTCCGGATCTTCAAATCCGATCTCTTCAAAGATGTCGCTTACGTGCTCATCCGCATCCACGGTAAATTCGTTGTTCCCGAGCGCGACGACGCTCTCTTCCACCACATCTTCCTCATCCCAGATTTCTCCGACGAGTTCCTCGAGCATATCCTCAATGGTGATCAGCCCGAGCGTCCCTCCGTAGTTATCGGTGACAACGGCCATGCTCTGCCGGTTTCGCGCCATCTGAGGAAAGACGCTGTCAAGGCTTGTGCTCTGGTGGACAAACATCGGCTCATCCGTCAGAGAACGGAGATCGATTTCTCCGTGCTGATGGAGATAGCTTTTAATAAATTTGCGAATCTGCAGAATACCGATAATGTGGTCAACCGTATCTTCATATACCGGCAGACGGCTGTGATTGCAGGAACGGACCACGGAGAGGATCTCCTCCAGAGGGCTTTCCACATCAAGGGCTACAATATCCACCCGCGGCGTCAGCACACTCTCTACCGTAAGATCCCCAAACTGCAGGGCAGAAGAAATCAGATCCCCCTGCTCTTCATCAAGCGTTCCCTCTTCGGTCATATCTTCAATAATGTCATACAGCTCATCCTCGGTTACGGAGAGCTCCGGCTCTCCTTTCACAGCCTTCGACACATGTTCACCGATTGCGGTGAGCAGCATTGACAACGGGGAAAAGATCGTCATCAGAACTTTCAGGGAGCCCGCACAAAACAGGGCTGTCGGTTCCGCATACTTTTTCGCAATGCTTTTCGGGAGCATTTCCCCTGCAAAAAACACCACCATCGTCGTGATGATCGTGCTGAGAGAAACTGCGCTCAATCCCCATCTTTTTGTCACCGTTACGGTGACAAGTGATGCGACCGACAAATGCACAATATTGGTGCAAATCAGGATTGTTGTAATTGCTTTATCAAAACGGTCGGTAATTGCAAGCGCATCCTGTGCTTTTTTATTGCCCGCTTCTGCCGCAACCTTCAGTTTTGGCCGGGAAGAAGACGCGAACGCAGTTTCCGCCAGCGCGCAATAAGCTGCACACAGGACGAGAACTGCCGCTATTATCCAAGGCAATCGACTGCCATCCTCCATTTAGGACAAACAACTCCTTTTACCAGTTAAATCAAAGATAAATAATATCATAGTTTCCGATTTCCGTCAATTCAAACATTACCCAGGATTTGGGAACAAACCTTCTCCAAAATATAGAATTACCCCGCATTCCGCGGGGTTATTTTCTCTGCTATCTTCCTCAGTTCCGGGGAAAGGCATATGTGCCGTCCAGATAACCATTCAAAAAGGCTTCTGCCAGGCTGCCGGGTTTGATCTGCTTCTTCGCCTCTTCGATGGAAAACCAGCGCCAGCAGTCTATCTCCCAGTTTGCATGTACATCCTGATCTTCCACAATCACCGTAAAGTTCAGCATCAGGGTGTTGGACGGAGCAAAATAATGGCTGTGATTGAAGTGCACGGATTTTGCTGTGAGGCCGATTTCTTCTTTTACTTCCCGTGCAGCCGCATCTTCCGCATCCTCCCCTTTGTTGACGTAGCCTGCGACGAGGATATAGTGCGGACGCCCGTACTGTTTGATCAGAATGACCTTTGTTTTCTCCGGATTCATCACAATCATGCTGACGGCGGTATTAAATACCGGATACCGGAAGGCATCACATGTTTCACAGAACGGGATATCTCCTTCCGTGGGATGATGACGAATCTGCAGTTTTGTTCCGCACTGCATGCAGTAATTCATTTCCATGGTTCAGACTTCTCCTCACCGACGCTCCGGAATAATCTCCAGCCAATATCCATCCGGATCGGTTATGAAGTAAATTCCCATCTTCGGGTTTTCAAACACGATACAGCCCATCTCTTCGTGCAGTGCATGGGCAGCCTCATAATCATCCGTTTTAAACGCGAGGTGAAATTCCTCTTCCCCGATATCGTATTTCTGCGGATGATCGGCAAGCCATGTCAGCTCCAGCTCAAAATCCGCTTCTTCATTGCTCATAAAAACAATGATATATCCCTCTCCGGTTTTTCTTCGTGCCTCTTTCAGCCCAAGTGCCTTTTCATAAAAGCGGATAGAGGCATCCAAATCAACCACATTGTAGTTTTCATGTACCATTCTGAATTTCATGCTCAACATCTCCTTTTATTCTGTCTTCATTTCTTTGATCATGCCGACATGCGGGATCCCGTCTTCCAGGAATTCCTCCGAACAGATGTGAAAGCCCTCCCGCTCATAAAACCCCGTGGCATAACACTGGGCTTCTATATAGATTCTCTGCGGATTCATTTTTTCCCGGATTTGCAGCAATCCTTCCCGGAGGATACGACCGCCAAAACCCTTCCCGTGCTCGGTGGAGAGCACTCGCCCCATCTGCACGGTTCCTTCTTCTTTTGGTTTCGGAAAAGCTCTTAAATACGCCAGTATCTTCCCTTCGGACTCATAAAACACATGGAGGCTTTCCTGATCCATCCCGTCGACATCCTGATACGGGCAGTGCTGCTCCACTACAAAAACCTCTGCCCTTACCCTCAGGATCTCATACAACTCTGTTGTAGAGAGTTCATGAAAAAACTTTGCAACAAGCTCCACAGGATTCCACCCTTCCGGTTGTCATGAAAGATAAAATTCGCCCAAAAGAGTGAACTTCTGAGCGAAAAGAAAAGCGGAGGCGGTGGGATTCGAACCCACGGTCCCTGTTAGGGGATTACCCGATTTCGAGTCGGGGCCGTTATGACCACTTCGATACACCTCCAAGTAGCGTAGGATATTATAAACAATTCTTGGGGAGATTGCAAGAGAAACTGTAATCCGACGGTTTAAAATATAATTTGTGCTTAAATTTATATAAAATTATATACAATTTATTCACACATTTTCTATCTCGTGGTGTATAATACAGGCAAGAATGAAAAAGAGGTGATACAGCCGTGAAGAAAACTCTTTACAGCCTGATGCTGAATGATGAGGTGGTTCGGGAAGTAGATGCACTGGCCCATCGGCTCGGGACGAATCGATCCAACCTGATCAACGAGATTCTGGCGGAATACGTCAATTATACAACACCTGAGAGGCGTATCAACGATGTGCTTTCTGCCATTCAGGAGCTGATGCTGCCTTCAGGTGATCTCGTACCGTTTTTTGCCCCGCACAGCTATTCCTTATCCCTGAAAAGTTCGCTGGAATACAAATATCGCCCGACAATCAAATATGAAGTGGAACTTTATAAGGGCAGCGGCGACAGCATCGGAGCTCTTTCCGTGTTATTCCGTACACAGTCCCCTGCACTCATTGACGGGATGACGGACTTTTTCCGTTTGTGGAAAAGCATTGAAGATGCGCATCTTTCTCCCATGCTGAACGCAAAAGTAGAGTATGCCCTGTATGACGGGAAGTTTGTGCGCACCATTATCGTTCCGGACAGGAGCTGCACCAGCGATGAACTGGCGTCATCTCTTGCAGAGTACATCCGCCTGTTTGATAAAATGATGAAGGGCTGGCTGACCGGGCGATACGACGCACACGCAATTGAAGCTGCTTACTACTCTTATCTGACCAATTCCGGCATCCACTTCTGATTGCCGACTGCACACCTGCAGAAAGGAGAACTTGTTTATGAACGCTCAGAATTTTACACAGAAAACACTGGAAGCCGTGCAGACCGCTCAGGCCATGGCCCAGGAAAACAACAATAATTATATCATGCCGGAGCACCTGCTCTACGCACTCGTTGACCAGGACGGTGGGCTAATCCCTTCTCTTTTCGGAAAAATGGGAGTTGATTGCAATCTGGTTCTCTCCGAACTGGACACCGTGATTTCCGGTTTTCCGAAGGTCGGTCCGGGAGCAGAGGTTTATCTGTCCCCGGAGACCAACAGAATCATCACTGCCGCAGAAAAAGCTGCAAAATCCATGGGGGATGAATATACCTCGGTGGAGCATCTGATGATCGGGATCTTTGCCTCACCGACTGCCGCCATCAAGAGAATCTTTGACAGCCATGGAATTACAAAAGCGAGGTTTACGGCAGAGCTTTCCAAAGTAAAAACTTCTCCCGTTACCGGAGACAACCCGGAGAGCACTTATGATGCCCTTACCAAATACGGAACCGACCTCGTCAAGCGTGCCAAAGAGAATGAACTGGATCCTGTCATCGGCAGAGATACGGAAATCCGTAACGTCATCCGTATTCTTTCCCGTAAGACAAAAAACAATCCGGTGTTGATCGGCTTGCCGGGCGTTGGAAAAACCGCAATCGCTGAAGGGCTTGCACAGCGCATCGTTCGCGGTGATGTTCCGGAAGGACTGAAAGATAAAACCATTTTTGCTCTTGATATGGGCGCTTTGATTGCCGGCGCGAAGTATCGGGGAGAATTTGAGGAAAGGCTGAAAGCAGTCCTGGATGAAATCCGCAAGAGTGAAGGGCAGATTATCCTGTTTATCGATGAGCTTCACACCATCGTCGGAGCCGGAAAAACAGAGGGCAGCATGGACGCCGGCAACCTGCTCAAGCCGATGCTGGCAAGAGGTGAGCTGCACTGCATCGGTGCAACAACGCTGGATGAATATCGTAAATACATTGAAAAAGACGCCGCTCTGGAACGCCGGTTCCAGCCGGTGCAGGTGGATGAACCTACCGTAGAAGACACCATTTCGATCCTCAGAGGGCTGAAAGAACGTTACGAAGTATATCACGGCGTGCGAATTCATGACAACGCCCTCGTTGCTGCCGCAACACTTTCCAACCGTTATATTACCGACCGTTTCCTTCCGGACAAAGCAATCGACCTTGTCGATGAAGCCTGTGCCATGATCCGCACGGAAATTGACTCCATGCCGGCTGAGCTGGATGATACCCGCCGGGAAATCATGCGTCTGGAGATCGAAGAAATGGCACTCAAGAAAGAAGATGACCGTCTTTCTCAGGATCGCCTGGCCAAACTTCGGGAAGATCTTTCCAACCTGAAAGATGATTTCAATGCGAAGAAATCCCGTTGGGAAGAAGAGAAAAACAGCGTCGACAATGTGAAGAAGCTGAAAGCTGAAATCGAAAAGATGCATGCCGACATAGAAAACGCACAGCGCATGTATGAATACGAAAAAGCAGCCAAGCTCCGTTACTCCGATCTGCCCGCTCTGGAAAAAAAGCTTGCAGAGGCAGAACAGCTTGCAGAATCCCGTGAAGCCAACACCATGGTGCACGACACCGTAACGGAAGAAGAGATTTCAAACATTGTGGCAAAGTGGACGGGCATCCCGGTATCCAAACTGATGGAAGGCGAACGGGAGAAAATCCTGCATCTGGATGAATTTCTGCATAAACGTCTGATTGGTCAGGACGAAGCAGTGCAGCGCGTTACGGAAGCAATTCTCAGATCCCGTGCCGGAATCTCTGACCCGAACAAGCCCATCGGATCCTTCCTGTTTTTGGGGCCAACGGGCGTAGGGAAAACCGAGCTTGCAAAATCCCTGGCAGAATGCCTGTTCGACGATGAACACAATATCGTCAGAATCGATATGACGGAATACATGGAGAAATTCTCCGTCTCACGTCTGATCGGTGCACCTCCGGGATATGTCGGATATGATGAGGGCGGTCAGCTGACGGAAGCCGTCCGGCGGAAGCCCTACAGCGTTGTTCTCTTTGATGAGATTGAAAAAGCACATCCCGACGTTTTCAATATTCTGCTCCAGATTCTGGACGACGGCAGAATTACGGATTCCCAAGGCCGCACGGTAGATTTTAAGAACTCCATTATCATCCTCACCTCCAACCTCGGAAGCCAGTATCTGCTGGACGGAATCGATGAAAGCGGCAACATCACCGCCGAGGCGCAAGCTGCCGTGATGGCTGAGCTTCGTCGCACCTTCCGGCCGGAATTTCTGAACCGTCTGGATGAGACGATTCTCTTCCATCCTCTCACGAGAGACAATCTTGACGGCATTATCGAAATCATGGTCAGTGCTCTGCGGGAGCGTCTGGCAGATCGCAGCCTCTCTCTTGAAATCACGCCGGAAGCAAAACAGCTCATTATCGATCGAGGATTTGACCCGCTCTACGGTGCCCGGCCGCTTCGCCGCTACCTTCAGAGCAGTGTAGAGACGCTGATTGCCAAAACAATTCTCTCCGGAGATCTCGCTTCCGGAACCATTCTCGTAATTGATGTGAGAGACGGAGAACTTGTCTGCGAAACGGTTCGTGATCTGGCATAAGATCTCGTCGCTCCAAAAAGCGCACAGGCCAAGCAACCTGTGCGCTTTCTTTCTTTGTGTGTTTTATTCCAAATGATCCAGCAACTTATGCAGAAGCTGATATAAGGCAAATGCCTCTTCCTGCGGCAGAGGGATGCAGCTCCCGACACGGAACGGTACTTCTTTGACAGCATCCCGGAGTTGCCAGCCTTTTTCCGTCACATCTACCGTAACGACCCGTTCATCCTGTTTAGACCGGCTGCGTTTTACCAGCCCGGCTTCTTCCATTTTCTTCAGCAACGGTGTAATCGTTCCGTTATCAAGATAGAGCCTTGCACAAAGCGTCCCGACCGTGGCACTCTTTTCTTCCCACAGCGCCAGCAGGACAATATACTGTGTATAGGTGATCCCAAAAGGTTTGAGACACGGTGTATAATGATTGATCACCTTTCGTGCTGCAGCATAAAGAGGGAAGCACAGCTGGCTGTCCAGCAGAAGCTGGGGCATTTCCTCCACAAAAGTTACGTCTCCTGTTTCCACTTAGAGATTGCCTTCAATCCAGGCAGTAATCATCGGTTCCGGCTTGAAGCCGATCGACTGATCGACAAAACTGCCTTTCTTCATGAGCACCAGGCACGGCACCGAATTCACTCGATATTCGCCGGCAAGTTCCGGTGCATCATCCACATCAACATTGTAGAAATCGACCTTATCGCCCAGTTTTTCGCTGACTGTCTCCAAAACAGGAGCCAACATTTTGCACGGGCCGCACCAGGTTGCGGAAAAATCTACTACTGCAACTTCACTGTTCTTTGCTTCCAGCTCAAACTGGCCGGCATCAATCTTTTTAACCATTTTCGAATCTCCTTTTTTTATAAACGTTTTTTCTGATCCAGATAACTCACAGCGCTGAGCGCTGCAACATTGCCTTCTCCGGCTGCCTTAATGTATTGGTAGGGCGTTCCGACAATATCCCCGCAGGCAAAAACGCCCGGAATACCGGCTTCCATGTTCCGGTTTACTGTGACATGAGGCCCCTCTGTCGGCAGGCCGGGAACCAGCTGCCCGGGAGATACGGCCTCGCGAAGAACAAACACCCCATCAACAGAATATTCATTCTCTGCCGTACGGACAATTCTGTGTCCGTCCTGATTTTCCAAGGCAACCACCTTTTCCCGGATCACTCGCACGGCCTCGGGAAGATGGGTTTCTTCCTTATAGGTGGGGAAGTACAAAACTTCCCTGCAAACCTCAGAAAGGAAAGCTGCTTCAGCCTCTTCCCGCGGGCTGTAACCAACCACAGCAGCGACTTTTCCGCGATAAAGCGGAGCATCACAGGTTGCACAATAGCTCACGCCCCAACCGAGCATCTCTTCTTCACCCGGGAGAGGCTTTCCCTGCACAACACCTGTTGCAAGGATCACAGCAGATGCCTCAAGCATCTCGTCTCCGGCTTGAAGAGCAAAATAATCTCCCATAGAATAAACGGCATTGATCCGCTTTTCCGTGATCTCAATTTTCATCTGCTTCAAATGATTCTGAAAAGCTGCTGCAAGGTCTTCCCCTTTTACTGCAGGAAACCCCAGATAATTCTGAATTTCATGCGCCTTGCCCAGCTTGAGGCTCAAATCCCTGCTGCCGAGCAGCAGGACCTTTTTATTGCGGATCGTAGCAGTGATCGCTGCGGAGAGCCCTGCCGGCCCCGTACCTATCACAGCGATATCATAGCGTTCCATTTTTGCTTCTCCTCCCTGTGCGGACAACCCGGATCAGAGCAGCTTCTCCACACATTCAGCAACATCACTCATCTTTGCAGTCGGCTCAAAGCGGGCAACAACATTCCCTTCTCTGTCCACTACAAATTTTGTGAAGTTCCACTTGATGTCAGGATTATTTTTATAATCCTTATCGATCTTTTTCAGCATAGTGCTCATTGCAAGTGCAACCGGACCATGGCCGAACCCTTCAAACCCTTTCTGGCTCTTCAGATACTGGAAAAGCGGCAGGGCATTTTCCCCATTGACGTCGCTCTTTTTCATCTGTGGGAACTGCGTGTTATACTTGAGCGTGCAGAATTCGTGAATTTCATCATCCGTCCCCGGCGTCTGACCTGCAAACTGGTTGCAAGGTACATCAATAATTTCAAGCCCACGGTCATGGCACTTTTCATAGATCTCTTCCAGATCTTTGTAGTGGGGGGTAAATCCGCAGCCCGTCGCTGTATTGACAACCAGGACGACTTTCCCCTCAAATTCCTTCATGGAAACTTCTTCACCCTTCGGCGTTACAACAGAATAATCATAAAAGCTCATTGTATTTCCTCCTTGTCACCTGTACAACAGGTTTTTTTATTTTTTCAAATATAATTTTATCACATATTTCTATTTTGTCAACCTGTTTTTTGCAAGGAGTCGTGTTTTCTTACGTTTATTTTTTCCGAAGATATCGGGCGCAAATACTTCTTACTTCTTCCGTTGCTTTTTGCGTGCCGGCCAGAATGGAACAGGGTCGATCCATTGTAATCGGCAATCCGTCGACCTGGCTGATCACACCGCCCGCCTCTTCTACGATGACGCTTGCAGCAGCATAGTCATACGGGTTCAGTTTCAGTTCAAGGTAAACCACATTGGCGCCTGAGGCCACTCTGCAGATATCCAAAGCAGCTGACCCGCCCTCCCGAACAGAAAGACTGCCGAGATACAGCTCTTTCATAATTTGAAAAAGGGCATCGGTATCCCCTTCATTATTATATCGGGCACATCCAAAAGATACAATCCCCTCCGCAAGAGAAGAATTGCGTATCTGAAGTTTTATACCATTTAACACCGTGCCGTATCCACGCACCGCAGAATAAAACAGTTCTACATAGGGATCGTAGACAAATCCGGCGATCATCTGCCCGTCATAACCCGCTCCCACGGAAACACAGCTGTGGTTATATCCGAAAATAAAATTGGTCGTCCCATCAATCGGATCAATGAAAAAGCAAAGCCCTTTTCTCCCGTCTTTGTCATTTCCCTGCGTATCCTCTTCTCCGTAAAAATTGCAGCACAGAAACAGATTTTTCAGCTCTTCCATCAATTTTTTCTGAATCTGTACATCTTCATCCGTTACGAAATTTGTAAGCCCTTCCTTCCGATGGACTTCTGTGATCTGCGGCGGATGACTCTTCATAAACTGACCGGCACTGCGGATAATTTTTTCAATTTCTTCTCTGTTTTTTATGATGCTGTCAACCGGATGTTCCAAGATCTTGCCTCCCCTATGGTTATCCCTGAACTGTATTCAGCTTGCGGGAAATAATAGAATATGATAAAATAAAACCCGCTTTTTGGCAAGATTCTCTTTCATCAATCTATGTGTGTTTGACGTTCAATCCGTTTATTTGATTTGAGAATTCCAGAAATTATCTGAGCGAAAGGAGTGGCCTTCCCGGTGCAGGAAACCATTTATGAACTTTCTGTCCCTCTCATGACTGCGCTTGTAGCTGACCTTCACGATCAACCGTATTCCGAGGTACTACGTTCCCTTCGCAACCATAAACCGGACATCATCTGTGTTGCAGGAGATTTTACTCACGGCGGATTCCCTTCCTCCGGGCTGAAAATGGAATCGACTCAATATGCGCTTTCCTTCCTTCAGGAATGTACCTCTGTTGCGCCTGTCTTCGTCTCTCTCGGGAATCATGAATGGCTTCTTTGTGAGCAGGATCTTGCTGTAATTCGCAGTACCGGTGCCGCAGTTCTGGAAAACAGCTTCGTCCGGTATCAGAATGTTCTCATCGGAGGCCTTACTTCAGCCCGATTCACAGCTTATCGAACATTCCGCGGAGGGTTTCCGTCTGAAACCTATCCCCGCCCTTTTCTTTCGGACACAAAAAAAATGAAACCGGATCTATCCTGGCTGAATGCTTTTGAAGCTCTGCCGGAATATAAAATTCTCCTGTCTCATCACCCGGAGTATTATACAGCATATCTTCAGGACAGAAAAATCAATCTGATTCTTTCCGGTCATGCACATGGCGGGCAAATCCGCCTTTTTGGCCACGGCATTTTTGCGCCGGGGCAGGGGCTGCAGCCAAAATATACCTCCGGAATACATCAGAATCTTGTGATCTCACGCGGCCTTTCCAACACAGCGCTCGTCCCTCGTCTTTTCAATCCCCCCGAGCTGGTCTATCTGGTGCCAGCCAATCAGCAGTCATCAGAAAGCTAAAACCGGCTGTCGCTCTTCGCTGCACTGCTTTCGAAAAATGCCATAAAAATGAAATAACCCTTGACCATTGCATCTTTCACCTGCAACAGCCAAGGGTTATTTCTCTGACATCTTAGTATCTAACATCCTGGTTACCTCGCATTCCTTTTTTTACTGCCGCATTACTCTGAAATTCATTCTCAATACGCTTCTCTTTTTCATTCATATTCCCGTATGTGGGATCCTCATAGCGTTGGAATATTCCCTTGAGCCTGACCTTTGCGGCTTCTTTTTATGTAGGAAGTATTTATCTCTGTTGTGGTTATACTATAGCAGGTTTTTCTCCCTCAATCAATTGGCAGAATCAACAAATTTTAGCCTTAAAATTTGTTGAATTTGACGAATAGCAGAAGTTTTTCGCTTATTCTACCGTTCATTTTTGTCGATTATGATGGCATAATTTGCGAAGAGCCGCCCGATATTGGGCGGCTCTTTTGAAGATTACAGTACGTGTACAGATTCCGGTTCAAACACCAGCGAGCAGTTTTCTCCGACCTGATAGATCCGTTTGTTTTTGGGATTGTGTTCTTCCAATTTTACCAGCGTATTTCCGACCATCACATGGTAGTTCTGATACGAACCCATAAAGCAACTCAGCACAACTTTACAGGGCATTCCTCCGTTGTCAGCCAGGCTGGCTGCTTCCGGGCGCAGAACAAGCGTATATTCTTCGCCGGTAGCCATACGGCTGTTGCTCTCAACATTCACTTCTGTGCCTTCCACATTCAAAACGGCATACGCCCCGTTTTTCCGGGTCATTTTCCCTTTGAGGAAGTTTGCTTCTCCGATAAAGTCAGCCACGAATTCATCCACCGGATGATAATAAATCTCCTGCGGTGTGCCCATTTGTGCCACAACACCTTTATTCATGATGATTATTTTGTCCGAAAGGGCCATGGCTTCACTCTGATCGTGTGTGACATAAATGGCTGTAATACCGACTTCCTGCTGAATTCGGCGAATTTCTGTTCTCATAGAGACGCGCAATTTCGCATCAAGGTTGGAAAGGGGTTCGTCAAACAGCAGAACAGACGGCTCAATTACCAGAGCGCGTGCCAGAGCAACGCGCTGCTGTTGTCCGCCGGAAAGCTGGTTGGTCATGCGTGCTTCCATTCCCGAGAGCTCAACGAGATCCAGGATTTTCAAAACACGTGACTTGATTTCTTCCTTCGGAACTTTACGCAGTTTCAGGCCATAAGCGACATTGTCAAACACATTATAATGCGGCAAAAGTGCATAGCTCTGAAAAACCATTGCGGTATCCCGTTTGTTTGGGGTAAGAGAGTTGATCGGCTCCTCCCCCAGATAGATTTCTCCTTCATCAGGGCTTTCAAACCCGGCAATCATGCGCAAAGTCGTGGTTTTTCCGCATCCGGATGGGCCGAGAAGTGTTACGAAGGAGCCCGGTTCAATCGTAAGAGAAGTATCCTTTACAGCATAAAAATCTTTTCCGGTTTTCGGATCCTGGTATATTTTGGAGATATGATCAAGGCGGACGCCTTTTTTCGTCTTTTCCATTTTTTCACTCCTCCTTCATTTTTCTGCTTGTGCCGAAGTATTTCATAAACAGATTCATCAGCAGAACAGCACCGTAGGTAATCAAAATCAGAATTGTTGCAAAGGCACAGGCGAGGCTGTAAGCACCTTTTTCCGCAAATTCATTGATCTGCACGGTGATAAGCAGATAACGCGGCGTCACAAGCAGGATAATGGCTGAAATAGCTGTAATGCTGCGCACAAATGCCGTCACAAGACCGCTGAGGAAAGAATCCTTGATGAGCGGAAGCGTAACCGTCATGAATACTTTAAAGCTGTCAGCTCCCATATCGTAAGCCGATTCTTCAATGCTTTTATCGATTTGCCGCAAAGCGGAAATACCGCTTCTTGTTCCGGTAGGGAGGGAACGAACAACAAATACTATGATTAAAATCAGCCCGGTACCGTAAATACCCTGCAGGATGCCGGTATGGAACAAGCCTCCGGAAAAACCTCGGATATACCCGACGCCGAGAACCGTGCCCGGGACCGCCATTGCCAGCATGGAGACCGCTTCAATAAAGCCCTTTCCGCGGAACTTGCGCTTCACAACGAGATAGGAAATAATCATACTCAAAAGCGCAGTGATCGGAGATGCGATCAAAGATAGCACAAACGAGTCTTTAAATGCCTTGAATCCTTTGTAGCGCGTAAAGACCTGCGTAAACCACTTCCCGGTAAGCGGGAAGAATTTATATCCCCACGTCGGGAAAAAGGCTCCAATCGGTACACAGAGATACATCATGATGACGAAGATTGCTACGAGCGAGCACAACAGGGTCAGCGGGACACGGACACTTCTGTCCTCAATCATCATTCTCGCACGGGAAGCCTTGCCGGTAAGCGTTGCTGCTGTTTTTGCTTCCAGATAATACTTCTGCACGGCGAACATAACCAATGTAATACACAGCAGCACAACAGCCATTGCTGCAGCGCCGGGTTTATCATATGCACCCGTAATCTGCAGGTAAATGGTAGTAGCGAGCGTGTCGTACGAACCGCCGATGATCATAGGGTTTGCAAAGTCAGCGATAGACTCAATAAAGGTTACAAGAAAAGCATTCCCAAGCCCGGGAAGGATCAGCGGGAAAGTGACGCTCGTGAAAACCTTCATTCGGCTGGCTCCCATATCACGCGCAGCTTCTTCGAGAGAGGGATCGATATTTTTCAAAAGCCCCTTGAGCATCATATAGCACACTGGGAAAAACGTGAGCGTTTGAACAATGACGATGCCCCAATATCCATAAACGCTGTTATCGTAGATGTGAAGCAGAAATCTGGTAATGATTCCAGCTTTTCCGAAGAGCATAATCATGGAAAGGGAAAGCACAAAAGGTGGGGAGACGACCGGAAGCATGGATACCACTTTGAAAAGGCCACCGGTAAAACGCGGCATCCGTACATAAACCTCTACATAAGCAAACAACAATCCGATTAAAGTGGAAAGAATCCCAACCACGAAGCCAATTTTCAGCGTGTTGGTAATCGCTCGTTTAAAGCTGGAAATCTGAAAGATTCTCTGAAAAACACTGAGAGAAAACCCTCCGTCCCCCACAAAGCTATCTACCAGAAGAATTGCAAGAGGATAGAGAATGAAAAGCGTCAAAAGGGTGATCAGCACAACAATGGTCGTAACCATAATCGGATCCGCCATTAACTTTTTTCGGTCAAGTGCTGCGCCCTGTTTTGTTTGATGAACCATACGGTCTCTCCTTTCTCCTTATCGAAAGGAACTTTCAAAAAAGGAAGGCGGCTTGCCGCCTTCCTCTGCAATCTGAATCGTTACGGGAATTCTTCTGTTGTTTGATCAGGACGTTTTGAAACGGCCCTCGCCGGTATCGGCGCCGGAGGATGCGATGGCTTCCATTACTTCGGTGACGTACTTGGAAGTGTTGGCTGCAGCATCGGCAAAGTCATAATCCATGACAAGGCTCGGGTCGAGGCCGAAACGTGCTGCCTCTTCCGGCTGCTGTGCATTATCAATCACGAGGAACTGGTAAGAACCATTCTTGGCAGCCAGCTCAACGCAGTCAGGAGAAAGGGCGAACTCAACAAAAAGCTTTGCAGCGTTCATATGGGAAGCGCCTTTGAAAATAGCGACAGGTCCGATCTCGCAGGAGGTTCCGTCTTCCGGAATAATAAGCTGAATGTTTTCATAACCGTTATCGACGATCTGTGTAATGCCATCATGCAGGAATCCGATACCGATCACGCACTCGCCCGTACCGACATTCTTGCTCGGGCCGGAACCGGACTTGGTATAAACTTCAATATTCTTATCCAGATCTACGAGATACTGGCAGCCGGCTTCGTGGCCTTTCAGTTGATACATGGTGTTGACAACGAGCTTTGCCGTACCGGCTGTGTTGTAGTTGGAAAGCCAGATGAGGCCTTTGTACTCGGGCTTCAGCAGATCATCCCAGGTCTTGGGAGCTTCAAGGCCGAGACGAGCAAGCTCATCCGTATTTACCATAAAGCCAAGAATACCGGTATAAATGCCGTTCCAGTAGCCGTTGGGATCTTTATAGATATCCTTCGTCAGATGGGAAGCATTTGCAGCTTCATAAACTTCGAGGAAGCCCTTCGCTCCGAGCTCGTCATAGGGGTTATTCGTGCCGCCGAACCATACATCAGCGGACGGTTTGCCGTTTTCTTCTTCAATCTTCGCCGGAACTTCGCCGGTGGAGAGGCGCTGACGCTCTACCTTAATGCCGTAGAGTTCTTCAAATTTGTCACAAGCTGCATTCAGGTAATCCTCTTCACAGGAACCGTAAACAACAACCGTGCCTTCTGCTTTTGCTGCTTCAACGAGAGCTTCGTCTACATCAGCAAAAGCGGTGCTGCTGACGCACAGGGCAAAGACCATGATGCATGCGAGCAGCAGTGCCAGATACTTTTTCATGTTGAAACCTCCATTATATTTTTTATTTCTTCAGCCTGAGAGGCTACGGAAATCTTAGGATAGGAATATTATACTCTTTTTCTTCCCATCTTAAAAGAAATTTTGACTGACCGGTAAAATTTTGTGCAAAGTGCAGAAATTTTACGTCCGAATTTGTGCATTATTCACAAGAATCATGTTTCACAATGCACGCCCATCTCCTGCAGTTTTCGGCGAAGTTCCTTCACGTCATCATGGAAGACTATGGCCGGCATCCCGCTGAAGAAAGCTCCTTCGGCGTTGGGGGTAGCGTCGTCAATAAAGACACATTCTTCCTTATTCAGGCAGAAACGGCTGCACAGAAGATCATAGATTTCCGGTTGGGGCTTTACGAGATGAACATCCGCTGAAACCAGCGTTCCGTCAAAGAGATCGGAAGCCGGAATCTGCGGCCAGTAAACGTGCTGCCGATAGCTGGCATTGGAGAGCAGATAGATCCCATAGCCATTGCGTTTCAGTTCTCTCACCAGCTCTTCCATCCCGGAGATTGGGAGGATCGGCCTGTCCCACTCATTAACGAGGTGGTGAACCGCCTGACGAAGGTGCTCCGGAACCCGCTGTGCTATGATCTCCGCCGCCTCTTCATCGGTAAGAGAACCACGGTCCATCCGAGACCATTCCAGCGAGAGATATACCTCCCGCTTCAGCAGCTCCCTGTCCTCCGGATTATCCAGCCCAATGCGATCCAGGAAAATATCACGGTCGAAATAAATGAGCACGTTGCCCATGTCAAAGATAATGTTTTTTATCATCAGGTACTCTTTCCCGTCAGTTTTGCAAAGAATTTTCTGCGTCTGTCTTTCGCCTCCAGCCTCTCGCCCAGGTCCCGCGCTCCTACGCCGTACACCAGGTAGAGAATAATACCGGATACTACCATTATAAACACTGTGGATGCACAGCGTCGCCCGGAGGCATTGACGTTATAACCGTACAACCCTTCCTCCCGGCACATCGCCTGAATGACCATGGCATAGCTGGTGCCGTAGGTGCTGGCAAAGGTCGCGGACATATCGTACTCCGTAAAGAGTGCATTGAAGTTCAGGGCAAACACTGCCAGAACACTCGGCAGAACAATCGGCAGCTTCACGCGCAGGAAGGTGTAGATCTTTCTGGCCCCGAGATTGCGGGCAGCCTCTTCCAACTCTTCGTCTATGGAATAGAACGACGCCTTGATCATTCTAAGAGAGAAGGGCAGTTTGGTGACCGTATATGCCATTACAATCAGCAACCGCACATTCTGGGCATAATACAGGTTTTGATTCCCCACATACCACACCGAATTGCTGTTGAAATAAGTACGATAGGAATAACAGATCAGAATCGTCGGCAATAGCCAGGGAAACAGCAGAGCATATTCCAACACGACGCCACTCTTTTTATGGTTTTTCTGGAACATGTAGTTGCAGGCCACCACAACAATGACACAGGCAAGCGCAGCTGCCAGCGCAGAGAGAACGAAGCTCAGTTTGATGCCGCCAAGCGTTGCTTCATTGGCAAATACACCCGAGATAGAGCCGACTCTTGTTTTATACTTGCCCCGGCCGGTCAGATATTCATAGTCCTGCTGGCCGAAGTAGTTGATCAGCGTCCAATTCCCGAGATCAAGCTTTTTGAGGCGGATTGCGCTGTAGGTCTGGAAGGAAAAAATTACAATCATTACAACCGGCGTCATATAAATGATAAAGAGCACATAGGCGTAAATATGCGCCAGCACATTCCATACCGGGTTGTTGATTTTCTGTTTCTGGAGTTTTGCCTTCGTCTTGGAAACAGAGAGATAGTGGCCTTTGCGCTCATAGGCAGATAATACCGTGAGCAGGACAATCGTAAACATGGCCAGAATAATGGAAAGCAGAGCCGCACGTGCCTGCGGAAAAGCTTCATCCGCGCTGGAGGAGCCGGCAAGGCGAACGATTTCCGGGTTGATAGAGTCATATCCCAAAAGCGTCGGAGCGGACATGGCACAAAGACCCGTGATAAACGTCATAACCGTCAGAGAGAAGAGCGTCGGGATCAGTGTGGGGAACACGACCTTCCACAGAACCTTAAACGGTTTCGCCCCCATGTTGCGGGCAGCTTCCACCGTGTTATAGTCAATCCCGCGAATGGCATTCCGAAGGAAAAGAGCATGGTTCGACGTGCAGGCAAAGGTCATGGTAAAGAGCACCGCATTGAAACCTGAAAACCAGCTGCTGTTCATATTGGGAAAAGTATTTTTCAACGCAGTGGTTAAAATACCATCGCTTGCGTAGAGGAACATATATCCTGTGACGAGTGCGACGCCGCTGTAAATCATCGTCGTCATATATCCCAGGCGAAGAATCCTTGCACCTCGGATATCAAAATATTCCGTCAGAAGAACAATCGAAATTCCGACAATGTTCACTGTAATCACCAGCAGGATAGCAAGCTTCAGGGAATTCCAGACATACTTGCCCATACTGCCTGCCAGGAAAAAGCGGATTACCGCAAGCGGATCTCTTTCACCGGCTGCATTCTTTACGTTAAAAATACTGGTAAGGGTGTTCAGGCAGGGCAGCAGCATAAACCCAAAGAAAAGATAGGCAAAGAATGCCACGCCCACAACCCGCAACAGAAACTCAGGGCGGAGTTTGCGGTCGAGCGTTGAATTCATTCTTCTCCCTCCGTTTTCTCACTCGGTTCATAGGCCATAATGTCACGCGGGTCAAGAACAACCTGCACTTTCTGACCTTCCTCATAAATCCGGACGCCGTCATTTTTCTCTATCACCTTGATCGTCTGGCTGCCGAGATCGATATAATATTTAATGTAAAGGCCATAGTATTCACGCATGGTGACTACTCCGTCCAGCCCGATCTGCCCCGGCTGCAGATCAACATTGACGTGCAGGCGTTCCAGGCGCACATAATTGTGCTTCTTCGGATTGACTTCGGAATTTACTGCCGCTGCTTTTTGTACGACTTCGTCTGAAAGGCGGTTGATATCGCCGATGAAGTTGCAGACGAACTCCGTTTTGGAAAAATTGTACACCTCATTCGGTGTGCCGATCTGTTCAATATAGCCTTTGTTAAAGACCGCAATCCGGTCAGAGAGGGTCAGGGCTTCTTCCTGGTCATGGGTGACGTAAATCGTTGTGATGCCAAAGTCCTTCTGCATCTTTTTCAGCTCGTTGCGGAGCTGAACACGCAGCTTGGCATCCAGGTTGGAAAGAGGCTCGTCCATACAAATAATCGCGGGCCCGGTAACAAGGGCACGTGCAATCGCAACACGCTGCTGCTGCCCGCCGGAGAGCTGAGAGACCGCCTTCTGCAGCTGTTCATCCGAGAGATCCACCTTTTTGGCAATATCCCGCACTTTTGCGTCGATCTCATTCTTTTTCAGTTTTTTGATTTTAAGGCCGAAAGCAATGTTGTCATACACCGTCATCGTCGGGAAGAGGGCATAGCTCTGGAAAACAATTCCGATATTCCTGTCTTCAATGGGAACATGGGTAATATCCTGTCCCTTCACAACGACTGAGCCCGATACAGGCTCAATGAAGCCGGTGATGGTGCGTAAGGTTGTGGTCTTCCCGCAGCCTGACGGGCCGAGAAAGGTAAAAAATTCACCTTCTTTTACATGCACATTGATATCATGCAGGGCTGTAAAAGCTCCAAATTTTACTACAATATCATTGAGCCTGATCATAACTTACTCCATTTCTTTTTTCTTACCAAAAAGGCGGGTTGGTTTCCCAACCCGCCATATACCTGTTTTGTGATTATGCAGCTTTTTGGGTGAGGGTTGCCCAGTCGAGATTATCCCAATCCGGCTCGGGGCGAGCATCGGATGCATCAGCCCAGTAGAAGCCGAGGTTCGTCATAATGTTGGTCCACTCTGCAGAGTGAGCGGCAACATATGCAGCGTAAGTCATATCCGTGCCTTCCACCGTGGAGAGGGCGAAGTTCGGGATCAGGTAGATTTCAGGAACATCTTCCCCGTAAACAAGGTCAACAGCTTCTTTGTTGCAGGGGACGGAGTCAAACTCTTCTGCCCATGCAGCCTGAAGCTCTGCAGAGCCGAACCAGTCAGCAAATGCCTTGACGGTTTCGGTCTCTTCCTCGGTACGACCGGCCTTGTCGAGCAGACCGATATACTCGGCAATGTAGTAAGTGCCGTCAGCAATGTCGACCAATGCCCAGTTCTCAGGCTCGAGAGCGCCGAGAAGCGGATGCTCGGAGCTGTCAGCCGCAGCATCGATTTTACCGTAGAGCGCGGAAGAGTAAAACTCGGAGATGGCAACGTCACCCTTGTTCAGAGGATCGAAACCGTACTTGTAGTCATCGCCGCCGGATTTGCCGTCAGCGCAGAACTTCCAGAGAGCCTTCCATCCGTCGATGGAGATGCCGCCTGCGGGGGATTCAGGATCGGTGAAGGCATAGAGCATAGCGGAGTTGATGTTGGCATTCGTCGTGCCGCCGATCTTGTTCTGGCGGTACCAGGTGTAACCGGAGTTGATGACATCTGCCCAGTGATCAAAATGCAGCTCTTCGCCGTTGGTGCCGAGCTCATCGTTGCGGTAGAGCATCAGAACATTCTGAATGACAATGCCCCATGCCTTACCGTCATACTTGTACTCACCCACCTGGTCTGCCCAGGACGGCGTCCAGTCAATGATGGAGAGGTTTTCATACTGGCCGTTGATCAACTGGCCCCAGCGGGTCTCATTCAGGCCGAAAATCAGGTCACCGTCTTTATTTTCGTTGGCAGCCTGTACAGCGGCAGTATCGCCGGAAATAACAGAGTTGTCATCAATGCTGATGTCAAACCCTGCTGCTTTGGCTTCATTGATGAGCCATGTGGTACGCTCGGTAGAGTTGGAGTTGGAATAGATGCGGATGGTGTAGCCATCGGCAAATGCTGATGCGCTCAGTGCAAGAACCATGCACAGGGCAAGAACAAGTGCAAAAATTTTTTTCATGGTTTCCTCCATTTAGTTATTTATTGGGGCGGGTGCCCTCATATGATACTATTTTACCGCGCCTTGTTTTTGTTTTCAAGGTTTTTTCATTCCATCTTCTTTACATTGGTAATTTGTCACAAAATTTGTTCTCCATTTTTGTGCAATATTACTGAATTTTAAAAACGGACCTCCGGTCTCGAAAAGAACATTCTTTTTTTTACATTTCGGGCAAAAAAAGCTTGCAATTTGGGTCTTTCTTTGTTATTATATTCGGGCATTTCGCACGGGGTGCGGACTTTCCCCCATGTGGCCTTCTCACGGGCTTGGTGGAGGGGTTGAAGCCCCCGGAGGAAAAAACAAATAAAAGGAGAAAACCAAATGTCAGTAGTATCCATGAAGCAGCTGCTGGAAGCCGGTGTCCACTTCGGTCACCAGACCCGCCGCTGGAACCCCAAGATGGCTGAGTACATCTATTGTGAGCGTAACGGCATCTACATCATCGACCTTCAGAAGACCGTCAAAAAGCTCGAAGAGGCCTATGATTTTGTCCGTGAACTTGCCAAAAATGACCAGACCGTTCTTTTCGTAGGCACCAAAAAGCAGGCAGCAGACGCCATTAAGGAAGAAGCCTCCCGTGTCGGCATGTACTATGTCAATGCCCGTTGGCTCGGCGGCATGCTCACCAACTTCAAAACGATGCGTACCCGTATCGACCGTCTCGCACAGCTCAAGAAGATGCAGGAAGACGGCACCTTCGACATGCTCCCGAAGAAGGAAGTCATGAAGCACCTCGGCGAGATGGAAAAGCTCGAGAAGTACCTCGGCGGCGTAAAAGAGATGAAGAAGCTCCCCGGCGCTCTGTTTGTTGTTGACCCCCGCAAGGAGCACAACGCTATTGCCGAAGCACGCAAGCTGCATATCCCCATCGTTGCAATCGTCGATACCAACTGCGACCCTGACGAAGTGGACTATGTAATCCCCGCAAATGATGACGCAATTCGTGCCATCCGCCTGATTGCCTCCACCATGGCCAATGCCGTTCAGGAAGGCCGCCAGGGCGAGGATGCCGATGTTGACTTTGAAGCCGCTGTTTCCGCCGAAGCTCCCGCAGCCGAGGCAAAGGAAGAGGAATAATAAGGAGGAAAACCAATGGCATTTACTGCTCAGGATGTTAAGACCTTAAGAGAAATGACAAACGTCGGTATGATGGACTGCAAAAAGGCTCTCCAGGCTACCGATGGCGATATGGACAAGGCAGTCGACTGGTTGCGTGAAAAGGGCCTTGCCAAGGCTGCCAAGAAGGCAAGCCGCGTTGCCGCTGAAGGCATGGCATATGCTCACGTCTGCTCCAAGTGCGGCGTCGGCGCAATCGTTGAAGTCAACTGCGAGACGGACTTCTGCGCCAAGAGCGATCTGTTCCAGGCTTTCGTAAAGGACATCTGCAAGGTTGTTCTCTCCGAGAATCCTGCCGATGTGGAAGCCCTCAAGGCATGCAAGTATCCCGGCAGCGAGTTGACGGTTGAGCAGATTCTCCCCGAGAAGGTTATGTCCATCGGCGAAAATCTCCAGATCCGCCGCTTTGCCCGCTTTGCAGAAGGCACGAACATTGCTTATGTTCACGCAGGCGGTTCCCGCGCTGTTCTGGTCAACCTCGCTGTTGAGGGTGACATCGACGCAACCGAAATCGGCAAGAACGTTGCCATGCAGATTGCCGCTATGAACCCGAAGTACTGGGACAAGTCCCTCGTTCCGCAGGCCGATATCGACCACGAACTCGAAGTTCAGGTTGCCCTGATGGACAATGACCCGAAGATGGCCGCAAAGCCCGCAGCTGTAAAAGAGAAAATCGCAGCCGGCAAGATCAACAAGTTCTATGAAGACAACTGCCTGCTCCAGATGGAGTTTGTGCGCAGCGATCTCTTCTCCGGTTCCGTTGAGAAGTACATTGCCGATGCAGCCAAGAAGCTCGGCGGCAGCGTGAAGTTCGTTGATGCCGTTCACTTCATCAAGGGCGAAGGCATTGAAAAGAAGGAAGAGGACTTTGCAGCAGAAGTTGCAGCCCAGATGAACATGGGCAAGTAAGCCTCACCCGAAGACCAAACAAGTTCAGGCAGTGCAAAAGCACTGCCTGATTTTTCTTGCCTGCAAGGTTGCTGCCCGGATTGGGACGAGAAGCTGCTTCAAGGAAAGGTCCGGATGCCCGTCGACAGAAAAGAGCAAGAAATTGAAAGCATGACATTGACAAATTTCGGAAAACAGGTAAAATAACACTGTTAAAACCCTGCTGCATTTTATTTTACTTACTGAACGGAGGAAGATTATGGTAGAACTCAATTTGCGTCCAAGAGAAGAGTGCGGTTTTGATGCCGCTTCCATCGGCGAAGTGATGCTGCGCCTCGACCCGGGTGACGGGAGAATCCGCACTGCACGCCAGTTCAAAGCCTGGGAAGGCGGCGGAGAATATAACGTAGTGCGTGGCCTGCGCCGGTGCTTCGGTTTGAAAACCACGGTGCTGACTGCTTTTGCGGACAACGAAGTCGGCAAGCTGATGGAAGACTTCATCCTCCAGGGCGGCGTTGACACCTCCTTTATCAAATGGATGCCGACAGACGGGATCGGCAGAGTCTGCCGCAACGGCCTGAACTTCACCGAGAGAGGATACGGAATCCGCGGAGCCGTCGGCTGCTCAGACCGTGCCAACACAGCCATCTCCAAAGCAACCCCCGCAGATTTTGATTTCGACTACATTTTCGGCAAAGTCGGCGTCCGCTGGCTGCACACCGGTGGTATTTATGCGGCACTTTCCGAGCAGTCCTGCGAGACGGTTGTGGAATGCATCAAGACCGCGAAGAAATACGGCACCGTGATTTCCTACGACCTCAACTACCGCCCCTCCATGTGGAGCGCTATCGGCGGCCAGGCAAAGGCACAGGAAGTCAACAAAGAGATTGCCAAGTACGTTGACGTGATGATCGGCAATGAAGAAGACTTTACCGCATGCCTCGGCTTTGAGGTAGAGGGCAACGACGCTAACCTCAAGACTCTCAATCTGGAAGGCTATAAGAAGATGATCAACAAGGCCGCCGAGACCTACCCGAACTTCAAGGTTGTTGCAACAACGCTGCGCACCGTGAAGACAGCTACCGTCAATGACTGGAGCGCACTGTGCTGGGCAGGCGGCGAGATCTACAAAGCCAAGCAGTACGACGCGCTGGAGATCTACGACCGCGTCGGCGGAGGAGACTCCTTTGCATCCGGGCTGGTCTACGGCCTGATGACTACAGGCGATGCCGAAACCGCCGTCAACTACGGTGCTGCACACGGTGCCCTTGCTATGACCACACCGGGCGACACCACCATGGCATCCAAGAAAGAAGTGGAAGCCATTATGGGCGGTGCCGGCGCACGTGTTAACCGCTGAGCAATCAGGAATGTCTGGGAAAAGCGAATCATTCCTGCTTAAAACCGAAGGGAGAGCCGACCGGCTCTCCCCGAGTTTTTTGTTTGATTCTGTTTTTACTCTACCGAGATCATGTAGTAGTAAACCGGCTGGCCGCCGTTGTAGACATTGACTTCGGAATCCGGGAAGTTCCCTGAGAGAATCTCGCTGGCGGAATTGGCATCCTCTTCCTGCACATCTTCTCCGTAATAGACGGAGATAAACTCGGGCGAGAAGTCATTGAGGGCCCAGCTCAGCTCCTTGAACAGCGTCGGGATATTGGTGTAGCTGCCGAGAAGTGCGCCGTCCAGCAGGGCAAGATACTCGCCGGCATGGATGGTGTGCCCGTCAAAGTCACTATCACGGGCGGCATACGTCACCATGGCGGTATGGACATTGCGGATGGCTTCCTGCATCTCCTCGGTCACGGCTTCAGCCGACTCATTGTCGGGGTTGTAGTTGAGCATGGCTGTGATGCCCTGGGGGACCGTCTTCGTCGGGATGACAATCACCTGTTTTTCGGTGAGGGGGATGCACTGCTCTGCCGCCATCACGATGTTTTTGTTGTTCGGCAGCACAAACACCGTAGAGGCGGGGGTGCGGTTGATTTCCCGGAGAATATCATCTGTTGACGGGTTCATCGTCTGCCCGCCGGTAACCACTCCGTCAGCTCCCAGCTCACGGAAGAGCTCTTCCATGCCCTTGCCGGCGCAAACCGCTACCGCGCCATATTCCTTTTCCGGAGCGGCTATCTCTTCGCCCGCATTTTCCATGGCCTCCAGCTCTTCTTCCACCGCTTCGAGATCATCGGTGGTACGGGCTTTGCGCCCGGCTGCCACATCATCGTGCTGCGTGCGCATATTTTCAATCTTTGCCAGCTCCAGGGTTCCGTACTTCTGGGATTCCGTCAGTGCTGCACCGGGAATGTTGGTGTGCACATGCACTTTGAACTCCTCGTCTCCCTCGCTGATCACCAGGGAATCGCCGATGGAGCCGAGATATTCCCGCAGGGGATCGAGATCGACATCCGGATCCGTCTTGCGGACAATGTACACCGTGTCATAGGCAAAGGTAATCTCTTCGGTGTCAAAAACGCTGAAGACATTGTTTTCTTCCTCCTCGACGGGAGCGCTCTCCGCACCGGAGAACACTTCCCCTTTCAGGGAGGCAAGCATCGCTTCGAGAATCACCAGATAGCCTTTTCCGCCGGCATCGACAACCCCGGCTTTTTTCAGCACCGGGTTGAGGTTCACCGTGTCTGCGAGAGCCATGCGCCCGGCTTTGATGGCGCAGATAAAGACGCCTTCCAGATCCGCTCCCAGAGAGGCTGCATCCACCGCTGCTTTGGATGCGAGGCGGGAGACCGTCAGAATCGTGCCTTCCGCGGGCTTCATGACGGCTTTGTAAGCAGCGTCAACCCCGTCGTTCAGGGCGCCGGCAAATTCAACCGTACCGGCGGTTTCAAGCCCTTTGAAGCGTTTGGAGATTCCGCGAAACAGCAGCGATAAAATAACGCCGGAATTTCCTCTTGCTCCTCTCAGGAGGGCACTCGCCACACAGTCTGCCGCAGCGGAAATGGTGTCAAAATTCTTTTTGCGCAGCTCTGTTGCAGCATTCTGCATGGTCAGGCACATATTGGTGCCGGTGTCACCGTCCGGAACCGGGAACACGTTCAGCTCATTGATGATCTGAATATTGGAATGTAAAGCCGCTTCGGCGCAGAGAATCATTTCTTTAAACGCGGCGGCATCGATATAATCTCTCAAGACATTGAATCTCCTTAGGCTATAATTGCATCCACATAGACGTCGATCGTCTTCAGAGGAATCCCCGTGGTTTTTTCGAGCTTGTAGCTCACTTCGTTGATGATGCTGCCGACGACCGTCGCGATCGGCACACCGTAGTCAACGCCGATATGCAGCTCCAGTGAGACTGCTCCGTCATCCTCATTATGAACGCGCACACCTTTGCTCATCGATTCCCTGCGCAGAAGCTGCCAGGGGCCGCCCTCTTTCGCACAGGCAACCATGCCTTTCACGCCGAAGCAGCTCGTCGCCGCTTCCCCGGCCAGATTGGTGAAAACTTCATCCGTGATGCAGATCTTCCCGATGTTGTTTTCGATTTTTATCATAGAAGGATGGCTCCTTTCCTATTCTGTTTGCCATAGGCATCATGGCATTATAAACTATTTCACGAAAAACCACAAGGGGAAAATTCAGTTGGACAGATATTGCCTCATCCGTTGTAGGGCCAGCTCGGTAAGCAAATCGTTATTCATAAAATACTCTTTTACAGGATTTTAGGGTTAGAGATATAATCATCTCGACAAATCGAATTTGTCGAGATATCGGTAAAGCAATGTTCACGGAGGAGAAGAATACGGATGGAATTGAAGATAATCGATTATAAGCTGACTGTCTGTAAGGTGACAGAGATATCGAGCATTCACACAGAGTCCGACTTCTATTTTATCGGGAAGACGGATGAAGAGCTGTCACTGGTGTGTAAGACAGAAGATACCCCATCAAAGACGGTAGAACGTGATGATGGATGGAGAGGCTTCCGCATTCAGGGGGTTCTCGACTTTTCATTGATTGGTATTTTGTCAAAACTGTCCGGCATCCTAGCAGAGCATAAAATTGGCATCTTTGCGGTTTCGACATACAACACAGATTATATTCTTGTGAAAGAGGAAAACTTTGAGAGAGCATTGACCGTTTTAGCTTTAGAGGGATATACAATAGTATAAATTCGGATTGTCCGCTTCCTTCACGCTTTACTCTGCAGCATTTTCTCCAGGGTCATACCTGCAAGGTGGCAGAGCACCGCATCGCTGAGAGAGTGCAGATCATCAGAGACTGCGTCTTCCGGCTAGACGACGCTTTCGCCGTTCATTTCTTACAAAATCTTTGCCGCTGATGCGATAGACTTTATGGAGTTTTCGAAGGATCTGTCCCCCCGACTTGTCCAAAAGTATCCTCGCGCCTTATGAGCTGCGCGGCCTCTACTACAGATGGGAAGACAGCCCGAAGGTGGATGATTGGCAAAAAAACAGCAGCCTGAAGCGGAGCACTATTCTCGCCTCAGGCTGGTTATATATGTGTTATCACGGTGTTGCTCTATCCAAAAATCAGTCAAACAGATGTCTGATCAATTCAAGGATACTTGTGCTATTCTCATCGGCTACCGGTGCATCAAAAAAACTGCCAACAGCAAAAAACTGGAATTCATTCATTGTTTTTATCTCCTTTGTTTTTATACAGCCTCTAGGGCTGAGTTGTTTTTTCTTGTTTACGGGCACAGTATAGCACGGCTATGATCACACATCCGTCACAAAAAACTGCGGTTTAAATTTCTTGACTCAAAAATAGGCAGAGAGTATAATGCGGAACATCAACTTTTGTTTCAAGAACCGGCACTGCCGGCAAAATGAATCCGGCAGCGCACCTTTGAGCAAAAAAGGGAGGACAAATGGTTACCATCGACAGAACCACCAGTGATATCACCAAACGTATCTTCTGTGAGGTTGCAAGACTCACCTGGAACGGAGAATTGGAAAGCAAAAAGGAGTTTATTCCGGAGACGATTATTCCGGGTCCTCTGCCCCAGTTCCGTTGCTGCATTTACAGGGAACGCGAAATCATCCGGCAACGTGTCCGTCTGGCCCAGGGCCAATGTCCGGGGAAAGAGGAAACCGCCAACTTCGTTCAGGTAATCCCGGCCGCCTGTGACGACTGCGCAATCTCCGCCTATACCGTGACGGACAACTGCCACGGCTGTCTCGGTCATGCCTGTTACGAAAACTGCCGTTTCGGTGCAGTCTCCATCGTGCGGGATCACGGCAGAATCCGGGCTCATATTGACCCGCAGAAGTGCCGGGAGTGCGGCATGTGCGCAAAAAACTGCCCCTATCAGGTGATCGTGCATCAGGTGCGCCCCTGCAAACAGGCCTGTCCGGTAGGTGCCATCACAATGGATGAAGAAACCGGCCTCTGCCGAATTGATGAATCCAAGTGTATCCAGTGCGGCCACTGTATCCACGCTTGTCCTTTCGGGGCACTCGGAGCCAAGACCTTCCTCGTCGATGTTATCCAGGCGATTCTGGCAGGCCGTAAGGTCTATGCCATGGTTGCCCCTGCAGTGGAGGGCCAGTTCGGCCCCGATATCACGCCTGACTCCTGGCGTGAAGCTCTGAAAAAGGCCGGTTTTGCCGATATGATCGAAGTTGCCCTCGGCGGAGACCTGACCGCAGCTGCGGAAGCGGACGAATGGGCGGAAGCCTTTGCGCACGGCGAAAAGAAGACGACCTCCTGCTGCCCGGCCTTTGTCCACATGATCCGCAAGCACTTCCCGACGTTGAGCGGGAACATCTCCACCACGGTGAGCCCGATGTGTGCCGTTTCCCGCATGATCAAGGAGCAGGAACCCGACGCCGTCACGGTCTTCATCGGGCCATGCCAGGCCAAGAAGAGCGAAATTACGGACAGCACCATCCGCAACAATGCAGACTTTGTGCTCACCTTTGACGAAGCGGTTGAGATGCTTCGCGGCAAGGACATCGAGCTCGAGCCCGCAGAGTGCTATTCGCAGCAGGGCTCCGTCTACGGAAAGCGCTTCGGAAACAGCGCCGGCGTCACCGCGGCGGTGCTCCAGTGCCTGAAAGAGCAGGAAATCGACGCTTCCGAACTCTCCGTCAAGGTCTGCAACGGCGCCGTGGAATGCAAGAATGCCCTCACGCTGATGAAGCTCGGGAGACTCCCTGAGAACTTCATGGAAGGCATGATCTGCGAAGGCGGCTGTGTCAGCGGCCCGTCGCGGCAGAAATCACTCAACGAGCTGAAAAAGGATCGGGATGCCATGATCGGCCGTGCAGACAGCAGAGGCGTCCACGAGAATCTGAAGATCATGAATGCAGAGCAGGTTCCCATGCATCGTGAATGATTTCAGCGTAAGCTGATACCGCTACGTAAAAACACGGGGGACGCTTCTTTGTCCGAGCCATTTTGGTTCAGGGTGGAGAAGCGTCCCCTTTTTGTTATCTCCTTTGTTTTTTCATTTGATGGTGCAAGTATAGCAAAGTGTCTATCACGTATCTGTCACAAAAGGACACTACATCAGAGGTCAAAATGCTAAACTCAACCACTGGTTGAGTGGGAAATCAACTGAAAGGATGTGCCTTTTTTCGAGAGGCGATGTATAATGCAGGCAGAAAAGGAGGCCGTGACAATGGATCAAATCAAAATCGGAAAATTCATTGCCTTATGCCGGAAGGAAAAAGGGCTGACACAGGCACAGCTTGGGGAGAGACTTGCCGTCAGCGACAGAGCTGTTTCCAAATGGGAAACCGGAAAATGCCTGCCGGATTCTTCGATCATGCTGGATCTTTGCGATATTCTCGGCATCACCGTCAACGAACTGCTGAACGGAGATAGAGTTGAACCGGAAAAACTGCAGCAGGCTTCGGAAGAAAACCTGATCGCCCTGAAGAAGACGGAAGAAGCAGGCCAGACGAAAAGCAAACGTTTTGTGTTTCTGCTCGCGCTCAGCCTGTTCGTCCTTGCGGGACTGCTCACCGTCTATACCGGCAATAACGTGGCGAAGCAAAGGGAGCGGGAAGAAAATCAGAAAACCCTTTCCGGAATGTACGGCACCGTGGGCGACAGCAAAATCCTCACGGATGAAGCAAAGAAGGTCATTCATTTGATCACGGGTTCCAATTGGAACACATTCCTCTTCTCCTATCAGGTGGACGAGAACTATGATCACATCAAACTCTGTTGCGACACTTATCAGAATGGAGAGAAAACAGCGGAAAATGTGCTGATCGATCACGTCTTTGTAAAATCATTGGAGACAGCCCATCTCTTTCCCAGTGACCAACATCAGATAGAAATTCCATCCGGACAAATTCACCAGGGTTATGTTTTTATTGATTGTGCCAACAGAACTACCGCTCTCACAGATGAATACAACATGAGCCCAAAACTTTATAATCAAGACGGGACTTTGTATGAAGACCTGGGTATCAGTCCGACATCTATGCGGCATCCCGGCACGTATCCCGTAGAGGATACACGTTTTGGGTATCGCTATAATCTGGCAAAAAACATCAAAGATCATGACGGCAAAATCTTACCGGAACACGTACAGATCGGTGAGCCGGTTTATCTGTTATTGGAGGGAGATGCTTCTAAAGTCGAGGCAGAATTACCTGTTGAGCAATCAATCGAGCTGCATTTCAAAACTACAGAAGAAATCCTTGCCGATCCGGAATCACTTGGCGGGTTTGAAATCTGTAATGTTTTTTATTGTATTTTTGATTGAATTCAAAACCGTTTTAGCAAGACAGGGGATGACTCTTGTCTAAGCCACTTTGGTTCAAGACGGAGAAGTGCCTCCTGTGTTATGATTGTTTTTCCGTGTCTGGTATGATACTATTGGAAAAAAAAGGAGAACAAATATAACAATGAAAAAATTTCTTATCGCAATACTATTCATCTGTTTTCTGCTTCCGTCAAACTTCTGCACGGCAGAAAGTGATACTTTCAATCGGGAAATCCCTTACCGCGTCTTTTTTCGAGGTTTTACGGCGTTTTCTCAGGAGGACCAGACAGCTTACCAAGCTCTTTCTGAAATCAGCGGGTACCATTGGATTATCAATAATCAGGAAGCTTTTAACAATTTTCAGGCAAACTACTGTTCCGGTATTCCCGGCTATGAGCCATATGACTTTTCAAAGGATATCATTTTGGCAACTGTCCTTTTCGGAGCAAAACCTACTTATTGCACTGCTTCAGATATTCTGCGCGTTTGCACTCAGGATAACTATATTTATCCGGAATTCAGCAATGACCCAGCAGACTATATCTATGCAATCAACAATTCTGGTATTGGTCATTTCTTCGTTACGCTTCTCATAATCACCAGAAGTGATCTTCCTGCCAACCTTGAAAACCCGGTTTATCCTGGCTTTTTGGATCAACTTGAAGCAGAAGTTTCAGATACAGAAAGACTGGAAGCGCTTGCCAACACGTTCGCAAATGCCTACTTTGCGGGTAAAGCGGATGTGATTGCCGGGATGCTCACCGAGCCATATCCATATCCCAGAGATCTTTTCTACGCGGGGCAGACGTCTTCCTTCCGGTTGAAAGGGCTGGAACGGGTTGCGGATGAGGAAGAAATCGGAAGCAGAAGGACGATAGAGGCGGAGTTTGTAAACCCTCAGACACAGGACAGTTTTCTCTATCTGTGTATGGAATTTATCAAGGAATCCGACAACCCGGATGGGTGGAAGGTTCAGTTCTTCGGGATTGACGCGTAAAAAAATTCAAAAGAATATGGAAAACCCCTGCTCTCATCTTTGAAAGCAGGGGTTCATCTGGCTGCTTTTCACAGCGCTGCAGCGTTTTTTCGAGGAATACCTGCAAAGCACAAACACCGACCAAAACCGGTGTCTTGCTGATTCATTCAGGCAGCTCAAAAACTACGACGGTCAGATCTGACAGTTTATTTCACCATCACCACAGATTCTTCCACGATTGCCTGCAGGGCAGCTTCGATGCCTTTGGCGATCTCCTCTTTGGAGAGGCTCGGGGTATTGGGCTTGTCCTTCACCTGCTCGTGCAGATAGGGCACGTGCATAAAGCCTCCTCGTGCTTCCGGGTGAAAACAAGCGAGATGATGCAGCACTCCGTACATCAGATGGTTGCAGACATAGGTACCGGCGGTGTTGGAAACGCTCGCCGGAATACCCGCTCTCTGAATAGCCTCGACCATAGCCTTCACCGGGAGGGTTGCAAAATACGCGGGAGCACCCTCGGCGGCAATCGGCTGATCGACAGGGCGGTTGCCCTCGTTATCGGGGATCCGGGCATCATCAATGTTGATGGCAACGCGCTCCGGTGTCAGATGGAAGCGGCCGCCCGCCTGGCCGATACAGAGTACCGCGTCGGGCTTTTCATAGTCAATGGCAGCGCAAACTGTTTCAATTGCTTTGCCGAAGACCACCGGCACCGTGCACTTTACAATCCGTGCCCCGGCAACTTCATCCGGCACCAGGACGACGGCTTCCTGCGCGGGATTGACGGGCTCACCGCCGAAAGGTTCAAAGGCTGTTAAAAGGATTTTCATGGCATCCTCCGAAATCTGTTTTGCCCATTGTAGCCGACTGAGAGAGCCTTGTCAATGTTGACAGGAAAAACCGGCAGGAGGTATAATAGGCACTCCAAAAGAAAGAGAGGCATGCATGAATCAAAAAGAACTCGGTGAAATCCGGAGAAGAATCCGCCCGGATCACAACAATATCCAGCATCTTTACGGATGCTATGTCAACACAAACCGCGAAATCATCTCCTCCTTCGAGGAGTCGATGGGGCTTCTGAGCGAGAGTGAGGCAGAATTATATCTCAACCTTTTGAAGAAAACGCTTTCCGGTGCCCTCGGCAAAAACCTGCTGGACATCTCCTTTGCCTCCCGCCAGGTGATGGACAGCGAGGAGCACCGCCTGCTCACGGCGCTTCGGAAAAGCAAGCTGGAGGATGAATCGCTGCGGGAAGCCTTTTATCACTGCATTATCGACAATATAGACCCGGGTGAAGACAACTACCTGATTCTCCTGGCGTGTGACACCTATGATGTGCCCTCCCACAACGATCGGGACAACAGCGAAGAGATCTATCAGTATCTCCTGTGTTGCATCTGCCCGGTGAAAGCCGGCAAGCAGGCACTGGGGTATACGGCGGAAGAGAAGCGCTTTCACAGCGCGCTCAAGGGCCAGCTCGTATGCCCGCCTGAGACGGGGTTCCTCTTTCCCGCTTTTGACGACAGGGCAACCAACATCTACAATGCCCTGCTGTACTCCAAAAACATCAACGATGATCACCGTGCGTTTATCGACGCCGTTTTCCGCACGCCGGTCCCGATGCCCGCAGGCCAGCAGAAAGAGAGTTTTGAAGAGCTGCTGAGTGACGCCATGGACAACAAATGCAGCTTTGACGTGGTGCAGGCCGTGCACGAACAGCTCAGCGAGCGGATTGCCCTGTACAAAGAGAGCAAGGATCCTGAGCCCATGACTCTCTCGCCGGATGAGATGGCAGACATTTTTGAGAACAGCGGTGCCGACGAGAAACAGACGGAAGCCCTGCGCAAAAGCTGTGAGGAGAACTTCCCCCAGCTCAGCCCCACGAATCTCACCAATGCCAGCCAGATGAAAATCGAGACGCCGGAGGTGAAAATCACCGTCGACCCGAAGTTCAGCTACCTCGTGCAGGCGGAAGTAATCAATGGGAAAAAATACATCATGATCTCTGCAGACTCCGGCGTGGAAATCAACGGCATCCCGGTGGAGATCCGGTAACGCCGGATTGCCCGGATCCTCTGTAAAAACATATCAAAGAAGGGTCGCCCGCAAAGGCGACCCTTCTTTTTTGTTTATTGGATATCCAGCTCGATCGGTTCATCCAGCGTTTCCGAGACGTAACGCCCGTTCTTTTTACGCTGGCGGACACACTCCGTCAGCAGATACTCGATCTGCCCGTTTACGGAGCGAAAATCATCCTCGGCCCACGCGGCAATCGCGTTATAGAGCTTGGCAGACAGCCGCAGCGGAACCTGCTTTTTTTCTTCTGCCATGGATCAGTACAAACTCCCGGAATTGACGACGGGTTGTGCATCTTTATTTCCGCACAGGACAACCAGCAGGTTGGAAACCATAGCGGCTTTTCTCTCTTCATCCAGCTCGACGACGCTGTTTGCGCTGAGCCTCTCCAGCGCCATCTCCACCATGCCGACGGCACCGTCTACAATCATCTTGCGGGCATCGATAATGGCGGATGCCTGCTGGCGCTGCAGCATGACGGCTGCAATTTCCGGAGCGTAGGCCAGATAGGTGATACGTGCTTCCAGAATTTCAATACCGGCTTCGGAAACCTTCGCCTGGATCTCATCGCGGATTCTGCTGGCTACCAGCTCACTGGAACCGCGCAGGCTGCCGTCATCCTCCCGACCGTCCCCCGTGGTATCAACGCCGGGAGCTACATCGTAAGGATAGATTCGCACGATATTCCGAACCGCGCTGTCGCATTGCAGGGAGAGATATTCCTTATAATTGTCTACATTAAAAACTGCTTTTGCCGTATCTGTTACCCGCCAAATCACCGCGATGCCGATTTCAACCGGGTTGCCGAGGCAGTCATTGATCTTCTGGCGGCTGTTGGAAAGCGTCATCGCCTTGAGAGAAATCTTTTTGCTGGTGAGCTCAATGTTGGCTTCCGTCCCCTTGGTGAGAGCAGCGCTCAAAATGGATGCGCTGCGGCCTCCGTCCACATCTCCGCTCTGGCTGAGCTTTGTTTTCGCCGCCGGGTTCACGGCCGTGCAGAACGGATTGACAAAATAGAAGCCGGCTTCTTTCAACGTACCGACGTAGTTGCCGAACAGGGTGAGAACCAGGGCTTCTTTCGGCTTTAAGACCTTCAGCCCGAGGAAGGGAATCCAACCAACCGCAAGCCAGAGCAATCCGAGAACGAGCAGGACCCAGTATTCTCTCGATCCTCCGAGAATCACCAGAAACACCGCAGCAATGTACAACACAATCGTCAACAGCATCGCTGCCATGCCGTTTTTCTTTCCGTTTAATATCTTTTCTTGCATCAGACAAGCCCTCCTTAATGTGATATCAATATGATATCACCGCAATATCGATTTGTCAAGGTTTTTGTGAATTGTTTTTCCGTTTTTCGGCAACAACCCGAAAATCATAAAACGGATGGCGCGAACCATCCGTTTTGCTCTTTTTACAGGTTTTCTCTTTTTTGTCGTATCACAGATGATAGAGCTCTGTGAATTTTGCTTTCAGATAATTTGTATAATAGGAAGGATCAAACTTTCCGCAGACGCGCTCCAGCAGCTCCATCGGAGGATAAAGCGCACTGTATTGATGGATGTTCTCTTTCAGCCACGCAGTAACCGGTTCAAGATCCCCATCGGCAACACTCTCCCAAACGTGCTCCACCTGCTCTTCCATTCTTGCAAGCATCTGCGCACCGTAGGCGCTGCCCAATGCATAGGACGGGAAATATCCAAGCATTCCGCCGGACCAGTGGGAATCCTGCAGGCATCCTTCTCTGTCGTTCTGCGGCCGGATGCCGAGGTATTCCTCGTAAAGATTATTCCAAACCGCAGGAACCTCCGCCACGGAAAGGGATCCGGCGATCAACTGCTTTTCAATTTCATAACGCACCATTACATGCAGGGAGTACGTCAGTTCATCCGCCTCCGTGCGAATCAGCGAAGGCTCAGCGATGTTGATTTCCCGATAGAACTGATCTTCCGTCACATCCCGAAGCTGCTCCGGGAAGATCTCCCGGCAGACCTTCAGCATAGGGCCGGAAAAGGCTCTGCTGCGTCCGATGATGTTTTCATAAAAACGGCTCTGGCTCTCATGAATGCTCATGGACGCGCCGCCATACAGGCAGGTATAATTGAAACGGTCGTCACCGTTCATCTCATAGATGGCATGGCCGCCCTCATGCAAAACCGAATATACGGATGAAAGGAACGAATTTTCATGATAATGCGTCGTAATGCGTACATCTTTATTGTTAAACCCGGATGTGAAAGGGTGCTCGGTAGTGCCGAGGACGCAGCGTTTCGCATCAATCCCCTCCAGATCCATCAAAGCGTGGGCGAGCTTCTCCTGCCCGGCCAGATCATAGGCGCGCAGGGCAAAGGCTTCATGAGGTGCCCGGATCTCCTTGATTTTTTCAAGGAGAGGCACAATTTCGCTGCGCACCGTCCTGAAAAAGCCGTCACAGGCTTCCGTCGTCAACCCCTCTTCGAAATTGTCCAGAAGCACGTTATAGGGCTCTTCGTTCGGATTCCACAGTGCTGCCATCCGCCGGTTGGCAGCCACAATCTTCTCCAGATACGGTGCGAAAAGAGCGTAATCATTGCTGTTTTTTGCGCGGATCCATACATCCGACGCCTCGCTTACCAGCATGGAATACTGCATATACTCCTCTGCAGGAATTTTCAGGATTTTCGCCGTCTCCCGGCGGAGCACCTTCACCTCGCGCCGAACCTGCTCATCCAGTTCATCGGAATGCTCCTCCAGTTCCTCCAGAAGGCGCTGCGCTTCCGGGGAAGCGGCAATTTCGTATTCCATTTCGCTGAGAACGCCCAGCGTTCTTGCACGCCCTTCCACCGACGCCTCGGGAGCAAGCGTCACCCCGTCGCATGTCAGTAGCTCTTCGGCATGGGCCAGCGCCGCCTGCTTTGCTTCCATCTCACGCAGCCTTCTGACAGCTGATTCTTTTTCAAAAGCCATGGTCTTTTTTTGGGTCCTTTCAAAGTTCTTGGATAAGGCGATTGTAACAGAATTTACCCGCTGTTGCAAGATGGTTCCAAGTAGACAGGATTGCCATTTTCGGTTATAATAGTGTCATCTTTTTTTGAACATCAGGAGGATTCAACCAACATGAAACTCGGGTTTATCGGAACAGGCCATATGGGAGGCGCGCTGGCAAAAGCTGCCTCTCAAAACGGCGAAAACACCCTTTTGCTTGCAAACAGGCATCCCGAAAAGGCTCAGAAGCTCGCAGCGATCATCGGCGGCATCCCATGTGACAATTTGCAGGCTGCCGCGGAGGCGGACTATCTTTTTCTCGGCGTCAAACCCCAGATGCTGGAAGGCATGCTGATCGGCATTGAAGACACCCTGAAGAGCAGAAAAACACCTTTTGTCATCGTCTCCATGGTGGCAGGGCGTTCGATTGCGCAGCTGCAGCAGCTGCTGGGATTTGAGGCTCCGATCATCCGGATTATGCCGAATACACCGGTTTCCGTAGGCGCAGGGATGATCCTTTATTGCTGCAGCGGGGAAGTTTCTCCCGAAGCGGAAGACGGGTTTCTCCGGGCCATGGCTTTTGCCGGGCGTTTTACCAGAATCGAAGAGCGGCTGGCCGATATCGGTTCGGTAGTCTCCGGCTGCGGTCCGGCTTTCGCCTCTCTCTTTCTCGAAGCTCTGGCAGACGGCGGCGTCGCCTGCGGGATGCCGCGGGATCAGGCACTGGAAGTGTCCGCCCAGATGCTGCTTGGTACCGCGAAAATGGCTCTGGAATCCCATGCCCATCCCGGCCAAATGAAAGATGCCGTTTGCTCCCCGGGCGGCACCACCATTCAGGGGGTGCGGGTTCTGGAGGAAAATGCCTTTCGTGCTGCCGTCATGGACGCTGTGATTGCCGCCTACGAAAAGACGATCAAGCTGTAAATCCCTGCAGGTAAAACGCCACCCTTTGTCCATGTATTCCGTTTGTATTCGCATTTCCCGAAAAAAGATCAAAAAAATTCCTTCAAAATTTGCAAAAAAGAGTTGACATAAAACGATATTGTTTTTATAATTATTATGTTAATTCCAGGCAAACCATCTTGAAGGAGTGAATCTGATGAAAAAAACTATCTGCCTGATTCTTTTGGTCTGCACTATTTTGTCCTGTTTTGCTTTTCAGGTTTATGCGGACACGGATTATTCCCCCTATACGGAAGTAATCACAGCCAAAAAGGGTGATTCATTTGTCTCTCTGTGCAAAAGCAGAGGGCTGGATTATGAAGCGGACCTGACTGCTATTCTGATTCTGAACAGTTTCGCAAAAGAGATTTCTCTCGAGACTGTTGCAATCGGCCAGACGATTTATCTGCCGAAGTCTGACGAGGATGCCAAACAGATTGTCGCACTTCACGACCAGAACGTCCCTATCGGCGCAATCGAATACAAGGTCAAGAAAGGGGACACCCTGTTTAAAATCTGCACAGCGCTCCACCTGAATTACAATACCACGCTTGACACCATTATCAAGCTGAATAACTGGGAGAGCGAGAAGGATGCGGCCAACATCGTTGCCGGGAAGAGCATTTATCTCCCGCTGGATCTCCCCATCATTCCTGCCGGAACGGGAGCGGAAGGCCCCGTGAAGGAAGACCGGCTTGAGTATTATCTCGTCCGTCATACGATGGTCCCCGGTGAGACCGTTGAGAGCGTCTGCAATGATCTCGGGGCAACCTATTCCGTACAGGTTGAAGAGATCTTCAAGGCCGTCAATGAAATCGAAGCTCTCAATACTGTTCAAAGCGGAAAGAGCTATCTCTTCCCCTCCGCAAAGCATGAAAACGTTGCCTACACCGTCTATTCCCATAAGATTGTCACCGGAGATACCGCCGGCAAACTCTGCAAGAAGTACGGTGTGAATTATGCCAACGTTGAAACCCTTCTGGAGCAGCTGAACCCCCATCTGAAACTGGACGCCATTCCGGTCGGCGGAAAAATTTATCTCGTCAGCACGTCCAAATAAAACAATTGGTTTTTTCCCGCGAGGCAGGAGACAGCTCCTGCCTCGTTTTCATCTTTTCGTTAAAAACAATAAAATTCTTTTGAAACGGTTGCCTTTTTGCGGAATTGATGGTATAGTATGTCTGTCTGTTTTGATGCAGAAACTAATACTTAATGGAGATGAACTAAGCTATGATTGAGCGTCACTTCAAATCGATGGACGGCAACAATGCTGCCGCTCATGTATCCTACGCATTCACAGAAGTAGCAGCAATCTACCCGATCACCCCGTCCAGCCCGATGGCTGACTATGTGGATCAGTGGTCCGCAGCAGGCAGAAAGAACATTTTCGGCAGCACGGTTAAGGTGCAGGAAATGCAGGCTGAATCCGGCGCAGCAGGCGCTGTACACGGAAGCCTGAACGCAGGCGCCCTCACGACGACCTACACCGCATCCCAGGGTCTTCTGCTGATGGTTCCGAACATGTACAAGATCGCCGGCGAACTTCTCCCCGGTGTCTTCCATGTAACCGCCCGTGCCCTCGCATCCCACACCCTCAGCATCTTCGGTGACCATTCTGACGTTATGGCATGCCGCCAGACCGGTTTCGCAATGCTCTGCGAATCCAACGTTCAGGAAGTCATGGATCTCAGCCCGGTTGCACACCTTGCAGCAATCAAGGGCAGAGTGCCTTTCCTCAACTTCTTTGATGGTTTCCGCACCTCTCACGAAATTCAGAAAATCCAGGTCTGGGATTATGAAGATCTCGCAGACATGGTCGACATGAAGGCAGTCGAAGAGTTCCGTGCACGTGCACTGAACCCGAACCACCCGACGATGCGCGGCTCTCACGAAAATGGCGACATTTTCTTCCAGAACCGTGAGGCAAGCAACTGCTACTACGAGGCAATCCCGGCAGTCGTTGAAGAGTACATGGGCAAGATCAACGAGAAGCTCGGCACTGACTACTCTCTCTTCAATTACTACGGCGCTCCCGATGCAGACCGCGTGATCGTAGCCATGGGCTCCATCTGCGACGTTGCAGAAGAAGTGATTGACTACCTCACGGCTCAGGGCGAGAAGGTCGGCCTTGTAAAGGTTCGCCTGTTCCGTCCGTTCTGCCCGGATAAGCTCATCGAAGCCATCCCCGCAACCGCAAAGAAGATTGCCGTTCTCGACCGCACCAAGGAACCCGGTGCACAGGGCGAGCCTCTCTATCTTGATGTTGTCACTGCTCTTGCAAATGCCGGCAAGAATGACATCACCGTGATCGGCGGCCGCTACGGCCTCGGCTCCAAGGATACTCCTCCTGCTTCCGTCTTCGCTGTGTACAACGAGCTGAAGAAGGCAGAGATGAAGCGCCAGTTCACCATCGGCATTGTCGATGATGTGACCAACCTCTCTCTGGAAGAGGTTAAGGCTCCTTCCACCACGCCGGCCGGCACCATTGAGTGCAAGTTCTGGGGTCTCGGCGGCGACGGCACTGTCGGTGCAAACAAGAACTCCTGCAAGATCATCGGCGACCATACCGACAAATATGTTCAGGCATACTTCCAGTATGACTCCAAGAAGACCGGCGGCGTCACCATCAGCCACCTGCGCTTCGTCGACAAGCCCATCAAGAGCCCGTACTACATCAACCAGGCTGACTTTGTTGCATGCCATGTTCCTTCCTACATCATGAAGGGCTTCCCCATTGCCCGTGATGTAAAGCCGGGCGGCATCTTCCTCGTCAACAGCCAGTGGAGCTTCGAGGAACTCGAGCATCATCTCGATGCTGCTTCCAAGCGCTACATTGCCAACAACAACATTCAGCTATACATGATCAACGCCATTGACCTTGCCAAGAAGATTGGCATGGGCAAGCGTACCAACACGATCCTC
>JAFUGY010000039.1 GCA_017469115.1 Oscillospiraceae bacterium | reverse complement strand
TGGTGATGGAGCTGATCTCCGGGATTACTCTGCGCCAGTATATGGAGAGAAACCATCCTGTACCGTGGAAGCAGGTTCTGCATTTTTCCCGGCAGATCTCTGATGCGCTGCAGCATGCACATGAACGCGGCATTATTCACCGGGATATCAAGCCGCAGAATATTATGCTGCTTCCGAACGGAACGATTAAAGTGGCAGACTTTGGAATCGCCGCTTTTGAAAATGAGCTGAAAGAAACCCAGGGGCAGGCACTGGGTTCGCTTCATTATATTGCACCGGAGCAGCTTCGCGGAAAGAAAGCCGATGCCCGGGGAGACGTTTATTCTCTCGGAGTGACGATGTACGAAATGCTCACCGGATTTAAGCCGTACACAGGAGATACACCGTACGAAATTCTCCAGAGGCAGGCGAAGGATACGCTTCTGCCTATCCGTGCATTTGACGTGGACGTACCGGAAGAGCTGGAAGAGATCGTTCTCAAGGCAATGGCGATCGATGTGAAGGAGCGTTACCAGTCATCCGGAGAGCTGAAAAACGCGCTGAACCGGTTTACCGACCATGTGCTCAAAGCCGAGAACCGTGCCCGCAGCGGGCGTGGTGAAGTGGAAGGCGGACCGCTGAAAGTTGCTGTTACGCCGACAGTGAACATCCCAAGGTGGGAATATGTACGCTCCATGAGGAGAGCGAATCGGATCGGCTTTTCCACAGGTTCTTTTGCACTGCTGGTCCTGGCGGTTGCCATGTTTGTTTTTCTCTGGAACTTCTGGCTGAAAGATGTGTTTACACCTGCAGAACGCATGGAATTGCCGAATTTTGTGGGTTCCAGTTATGAAACAATTTCACATGATGTTTCACTCACGTCAAGATACCGCTTCAATGTGAATTATGTAGTGGATATCTCTACACCGGCAGGCACGGTTCTCTCTCAGGACCCTGTTGCGGGGAGAACGCTGATGGTCACGGATGAAGGGATGCCGGTCAGCCTTTCGGTTAGCACCGGTTATGTGCTCAACGATGTCCCGAATGTTGTCGGCTCCAACTATCGGGAAGCGATGCTTCAGCTGCAGAATGCCGGGTTTACGGTTGAAGTGAATAACGAGACTTCTCAGACGGTGGAAAAAGATATTGTGATCGGATCGAGCCCTGCTGCCGGGGAGCAGATCAGTGCCGGATCGACGGTTTATTTGACGGTGAGCAGCGGTATGCAGATCAATTATATCCGTATGCCGAATCTGATCGGCCTGTCGGAAGCTGCAGCCATTGAAAAGCTGAAGAGTGCAAATCTCACGTATGCCGGCAGCGAGAGAATTGCCAGTGTGTATGATCCGGGTACCGTGATTGCGCAGAGCGTGGTTGCGTTTGCCGAAGTGGAAGAACTCACTGCCATTACGTTGACGGTTTCTTCCGGTGACGGGGGGATTTTCTACTGATGGCGGAAGGAATCATTATCAAAGCTCTCAGTGGTTTCTACTATGTCGCAGACGGAGGAGAAATTATCAGCTGCCGGGCAAAAGGGCGCTTTCGTCTTGACAGCACATCGCCTCTTGTGGGAGATCACGTTGCCTTTACCCGCATCTCAGAGTCGGCAGGCGTTGTCGATGCCATTCTCCCGAGAAAAAACGCATTCATACGCCCTGCCGTGGCGAATATCGACGCCCTCGTGTTTGTTGCATCGGCTGCAAAGCCTGTTACGGATCCGTATCTGATCGACAGAGTATCCGTGATTGCCGATCGCGCTTCCTGTGAGACGATTGTCTGCATCAACAAGTGTGATCTCCGGGATCCGGAGGAGCTCTCAACCATCTATCAGAAATGCGGTTTTCCGACCGTGTGTACCAGTGCAGTTACGGGAGAAGGAGTAGATCAGCTGCGCAGATTGATGCAGGGAAAGGTATGCGCTTTCGCGGGAGACTCGGGAATTGGCAAGAGCTCACTTCTCAACTGCCTGATTCCCGGCTTGGCTCTTGAAACGACCGAAATCAGTGAAAAGCTCGGCCGAGGCCGGCATACAACCCGGCATATTGAGTTCTATCCCCTTGATGAAGAAACCTTTCTGGCCGATACGCCGGGGTTTGCTTCCTTTGAGGTTCAGATGGTGGATCATATCGAGCCTGAAGAGCTGCAATTCCATTTTCGGGAATTTGCACCGTTTCTCGGTGGCTGCCGGTTTGATGATTGCCGCCATCTCTCCGAACCGGAATGCGCCGTGAGGGAAGCTGTCCAAAAGGGAGAAATCCCGTTTACCCGGCACGAATCGTACAAAAGGCTTTATGATCTGATTAAAACACAGAGCAGAACCTATAATTAATTCTTGTCAACGTCTAAGCGTTGTGCTAAAATCATATAAAAACCAGTTAAGGAGTTGTAAATCACATGTCAGGACATTCCAAATGGCATAATATTCAAAAGACAAAAGGTGCTGCAGACGCCAAAAGAGCACAGGCTTTCACCAAGATTGCCCGTGAAATGATCGTTGCTGTGAAAGAAGGCGGCAGCGGAGATCCGCGCAGCAATTCCAAGCTTGCTTCCGTTATTGCAAAAGCAAAAGCTGCCAATATGCCGAACGACAATATCAAGCGTACCATTGAAAAGGCACTAGGTTCCGGCAATACGGACAACTACGAAAAAATCACCTATGAAGGTTACGGCCCGCAGGGTGTTGCAATTATCGTGGAAACCATGACGGACAATCGCAATCGCACAGCCGGTGAAGTTCGCCACCTCTTTGATAAATACGGTGGGTCGATGGGTGTGTCCGGATGTGTCAGCTGGTCCTTTGATAAGAAGGGTGTCATCGTGATCGACAATGAGGATGAAGAACTCGATGAAGACACCGTCATGATGGACGCTCTCGATGCCGGTGCTGCTGATTTTGAACCCGATGAAGGCTCCTTCACGGTTTATACGGTAGAAGATGATGTCGCAGCCGTTTCCGATGCCCTGACGGCGAAGGGATATACGCTTCTCTCCGCACAGGTAGAAATGCTTCCTCAGAACGGCTATGTCAAGCTGGATGATGAAGACCAGGCCAAGGGCCTTCAGAAAATGCTTGACCTACTGGACGATAATGACGATGTCCAGAACGTCTGGCATAACTGGGAAGATGCTGAATAAGAGATTTTCGTCCCGAAAATCTCTTAAAGAAAGCTGTTTTCACAACTTTTGCGAGCCGTTTTTTGGCCAGTTGTGTAATACATCGGTTCAACAATGACATACACTAAACCTCCTGTTATGACATACATCAGGAGGTTTTTCCTTAGGAAATTATGGGGGAGAATTGAAAACCGATACGAAAGAATACAATGAAGATGGATCTTACAAAAGCAGAACTTCGCAGACGAATCCTTCTGAAGAGAGATTCGTTAAGTGCTTTTGAGCGGGAAGTGAAATCGATCCAGATTTGTGAGAAGATCATTCAAATGCTCGATCCGGAGAAGATCAAAACGATCATGCTGTATCGATCCATCCGCAGTGAAGTACAGCTGGCATTGCTGGAATCAACCTGTAAATCCTTGAAAATTCGCACAGCTTATCCGGTTTGCAGGGAAAATGGACAGATGCTGGCAGTTGATAGCACTGTTTGGAAAAAAGGTGCCTTTGGCATCGAAGAACCGGATATGGATTCGGGAGAGGTAATTGATCCTGCAACCTTGGATCTTATTGTTTGCCCATGTGTCGCATTTGATGATAGAGGTTTTCGTCTCGGAATGGGCGGAGGGTACTACGATCGATTTCTTCAGAAAGCGAATGCTGATGCACAAATTTGGGCAGTCGCCTTTGAAATACAAAAGGTGGATTCTATACCGGAAGATCCCTGGGACCTCAAAATGGACAGGGTGGTCACAGAAAAAGTGAAATAATAGAGGAAAGGGAATATGAAAAAACATATGAATAAGAAAAAAACCATACTGGCAGTGATATCTTTGTTGCTGCTTTTGGCATTGACACTGTCGGCATGCGGAAAGTCAGAATTTGGAGTATCCGAAAATACCGATAAAAGAATGACGGTTACGGCCAAAAACGCAGATAAGAATTCCTTCTTTATGGTGGGTTCCCTTCATGCTTCTGAAGGAGAAGAGATTACCATTACTTCCAACCTTGCAAAAGGCTCTGTAAAGATAGAAATCATCGGGACACCTGCAGAGCAGAGCATCGAGGAACTCCCTAAAATGGATGGGGAAGCAATCATTACGGCAAATGCAACAGGTACGGATGTGGTTTCAGGCACAGTACCGGCAGGTCAATATATGCTGAAAGCTACCTGCACGGAGAGAGCGACCGGCACTGTTCAGATTGAAGTGAAACCAGCTGCATGACGGCTCAACTGAAGTGAGTTGTGAGTAAGTTGGAGAGAATATCTACCAGACAAGTATCAGAAAGGATCACTGAATGAAAACAAGGTTTATTCTATTATGGGTTTTACTGGCTCTGCTTTTCAGTGCAGGCAGCATTGCTGCATCTGCTGAGACAGATAAGTATTTTTCCGCAGACGGCAGTGTGGTTTATGAAAATAATGGAATTCATTTGGACATTCAACCCAAGTTCAATGAACTGATTACCGTAGAAGTTCCCGTTGATGATCCTGACGGCATTCTCTTTACTGTTTCAGAAACGGCGTCTCTTGAGGCAGGAAAATATGACGGCGCAGGCTGGCTTTTCTCTATCGGGATTGTCAGTGAAGAAAAGCTCCATGAGATGATGTGCAGCGATATGTCCGGTGCAAAGGTGTTTGCCAGAGACGAAGCATGCAATTACTATATGTTTTATCATCCCACCGATGTCCGCTTTGAACGTGCAACACCGGAAGAATTAAAAAGCGATATAGCACAGTGGTCCATGCTCTGTGAATGGGCAAACGGTGTTACGGATCATTTGGTAAATCAGAATAATCTTGAGCCTGTTTCTTTCAGCAATTCATCTGTTGATATCTATGTTGCACGAGCTGCCTTCATGAAAGATGCCCATGCGACTCTCAGCACAACGGAATTCGGCCCCATAGAAATTGACGGGGTAGACGGAACTGAATTTGCTGAGCGCATCATGCAGGGATGGTTTCACTATACGGATTTGGAAGAAACGCCGGATGGGGAGTATGTTGTGCTTTCTTTCCCGGACGAGGATACCAGAGTGGACTTTTTCTTCGCCCCGGGAGCTTATGCCCGTATTGTTTCAGGCGATTCGGAAACGCTGTTTCAGGCGGCTTTATCTGACGACAACAAATCCTACGCGGACATCATGCAGGAATGGTATTATGCTGCGGCAGAAAAAGCCGGAATCAAACAGCCGGATGACAATGCTGCTTCCCGGGCTATCATTGAAAAAGCTGTTGTGCTTTATGGTGCCAAAGGAGAGGATTCTGATGAACAGATAGATGAACTGCTGGCACAACTTGAGACGGTCGATGCTTCTGCTGCAGAGAAATGGGAGAAAATCCTGAAACTGTGGAAGAACAACGATTTGATCGTAAATGAAGGGGTCCTCCCTGACGGGCTGCCGGATACGGAAGAACTTTGTCTTGTTGCATTGGGCTTCCAGCTGAATCCGGACGGGAGTATGAGAGATGAGCTTATCCATCGTCTCGAGACCCTGGTACGCTGTGCAGAGAAGTATCCGAACGCATGGATTGTCTGCACAGGCGGTGGAACGGCACGGGATAACCCGTCTGTCACAGAAGCCGGAGAAATGGCAAAATGGCTTCGTGAAAACGGAATTGATTCCTCTCGGATTATTGTGGAAGACCGGTCACAAACCACGGCACAGAATGCAATTTTCACATTGGATATTCTGGAGAAACAATACCCGCAGGTATCCAAACTTGCCATTGTATCGAGCGATTATCACATAGCAACCGGCACGCTGCTCTTCGGGGCTGAAGCGATTCTGCGTGAAGACAGCAAAATGGAAGTGATATCAAACGCGGCGTGGAAAGCACCTTCCGGATCGCTTTCTCCCATGTTTCAGGCGGGAGCCCTGATTGAACTTCTCGGGGATCAGCAGACCGCTTATGAGATCTACTTTGAAACCTATGATATTCATGAGATCATGGCTTTGCCCGATTGAGCAAGAAGGGATATGAAAGAACGACTTTTTGATTTGGTTCGCATTCTTGCCAAGGATGCAGTTTATCATCCTGAAGTGATGAGTTTTACGGAAGCGGAGGCAGAAAAAGCTCTTCGGTTTCACCGCAGTTTGCCGGTTTATAAAGAGACTCGTCTCGTTTCCCTGTATGACACGGCTCAGTATTATGGGGTGAAAGGGATCTTTGCCAAGGATGAATCTTCCCGGTTTGGCCTGAAGGCCTTTAAAGGACTGGGCGGCAGTTACTGCATGTTTCGAATTCTGTGCGAAAAACTTGGGTTGGATGAAGCAACGTCAGATTATTCTCTGTTCCTTCGCGAGGATATCAGAAAGGCATGCAGTGCTTATGAGTTTGTCACGGCAACTGACGGAAATCACGGGAAAGGCGTTTCCTGGGCTGCGAAGTTGTTTGGGTGTAAAGCGCATGTGTTCATGCCGAAGGGGACAGTTGAGGCAAGGCGGAAGGCAATCGAAGATGCCGGTTCGGCCGTAGCGGAAATCACAGATTGGAATTATGATCGCACTGTCCGATACGCCGCAACCCTTGCAGAGCAAAACGGATGGATCCTGATTCAGGATACAGCTTGGGAAGGCTATGACAGATATCCAAAATGGATTATCCGGGGCTATCTCACCATGGCGGCGGAAGCGGAGACGCAGATGGATGGCATCAGGCCGACGCATCTGTTCCTGCAAGCCGGGGTCGGCGCCATGGCGGGAGGAATCGAGGCCTATTTCATCCGGAAATACCGGGAAGCCATGCCGCTTGTGACAATTGTGGAACCCGAAGAAGCTGCCTGCATCTATCAGTCTGTTTTGAAAAATGACGG
>JAFUGY010000038.1 GCA_017469115.1 Oscillospiraceae bacterium | reverse complement strand
TGCGGAGAATAAAGCGGAACTAATTTGCTTTCCTGAGATTCAGTTATGTCCCTTTTTTCCTCAAAATCCTGACCGCGATGTGGAGCAATATGTTCTTACGGAAGATAGTCAATATGTGAAGGGAATAAGAGATGCATGCCGGGAAAACCACATATTTGCTTCCCCCAACTTTTATATCGAGGAAGATGGGCGCAGATATGATATGAGTCTGCTGATTGATGATCAAGGGGAGATCATCGGCAGACAGAAAATGGTTCATATCGCCCAATGTGAGCAGTTTTATGAGCAGGATTACTACACACCGTCAGAAGAGGGATTCAGCGTCTTTGATACAAAATTTGGGAAGATAGGAATTGTTGTTTGTTTTGACCGACATTACCCGGAAAGCATTCGGACAGAGGCGTTGCGAGGGGCGGAGTTGATCATCATTCCAACCGCCAATACAAAAGCCGAACCTTCTGAACTATTTCAGTGGGAAGTCAAAGTGCAGGCTTTTCAGAACAGTGTAAATGTTGCTATGTGTAATAGAGTAGGCATTGAGAGCGCTATGGATTTCTCAGGAGAATCCGTAGTAGTAAATTTTGATGGAGATACAGTTGCCCTGGCAGGTAATGGTGAGGAACTATTGATTGCGGAAATCGATCTTCCTGCAGCTTGCGCAAGACGAGATCAGCGACCGTACACACAGTTAAGAAGAACCGGTTTATATGAATGAAGGGTGAAATGAGATGAAAGATTTGCAGGATATATGCAAAATAGCGGTCGTACAGGCTGCTCCCATTATGTTTGATAAAGATGCCTGTGTGGAAAAGACTCTGTATTATATCCGAGAGTGTGCCGAAAAAGGTGTGCAGCTTATTGTATTCCCGGAACTTTTTATTCCGGGATATCCATATGGACTCACCTATGGTTTTACAGTAGGAAGTAGGACAGAAAAAGGACGCGAGGACTGGAAAAAGTATTATGATCAGTCCATCCTTGCTGATGGGGAACAGATGCAACGGATTATTGAAGCTGCGAAAGAGCTTGGCGTATATGTGAGTATTGGTTATTCCGAGCGGGATAATAGAAATGCAACTCTCTATAATTCCAACATGATGATTGCGCCAGATGGGACGGCATTGAATCACCGGAAGTTAAAACCGACCGGAAGTGAGAGAGTCGTATGGGGAGATGCGAATAGAGAGTTCTTTCCTGTGCTGGATTCCCCTTGGGGCAGTATTGGAAACCTTATTTGCTGGGAAAGCTATATGCCTCTGGCAAGGGTCGCTCTTTATCAGAAAGGTGTAAGCATCTATATTTCCCCAAATACCAATGATAACGAAGAGTGGCAGCACACCATCCGACACATTGCAATCGAAGGACATTGCTATTTTATCAATGCGGATATGTATTTCACGAGAGAGATGTATCCTTCTGATCTGAACTGTCAGGAAGAGATCTCGAAACTTCCGGATATCGTATGCCGTGGTGGCAGCTGTGTGATTGATCCTTTTGGTCATGCGGTCACAGATACGATTTGGGATCAAGAGGGGGTTCTGTATGCAGATCTTGATATGCAGAAAGTTCCGGCGAGCAGGATGGAACATGATGTGTGTGGACACTACGAGCGGGAGGATGTACTGAAACTGTCTGTGCGTGATGAATAATTCAAATGCAGGATAGGAGATTTGAAAGAGTAGAGGTTGTCGTACCAAATTCCAGTTTATTTGCTTCCTTCACACCTCACTCTGCAGCAGCTTTTCGAGAGTAAACCCGGCAAGCCGGCAGAGCACAACATCGCTGAGGGAATGCAGATCAGAAATGCCGGTATCATCCAGAGAAGGCCCTTCCCCATTGATCTCTTTAATAAACTTCGCCGCTGAGGTATCACCCTTGGCGGCTTTTTGTATCATGCCGTAAACGATATAAGCGGCACACGTCGGTTTAACGCATAGCTGCATCAGGGCTTCTCTCACATCCTCCGCCAGCGGCATCGGAGATGAAAGCATGTGGCTGCATAAACCGCCCAGCGTTTCAAGGTTTTTTTCTTCCATATAGTTTCCTCCATAATAATTTGACATTTCTTGAAAGAATCGATATAATTCATTTATAAATATTTTCCAGAGGATACACATTGTGATTATAAAATATTCCAAAAGTGCACTGAAATTTCTTGCCAAATTGGACAAAAAATCAGTCGATCGAATTCGTGATGCTATTAATGGTCTCACACGAAAGCCTCCTGTCGGCGACATCAAACCCCTGCAAGGTATTCCCGATAACAGAAATCGTCTCCGAGTCGGTTCTTGGAGAATAATTTACAAATATGGCGTTGAAAATCAACTTGAAATCCTTTATATTATTGATATCGGTAACCGCGGTGATATTTATAAGTAAAAAACAAGGAGGGATAGAAATGTCAGAAACTGTAATGAACGCTGCAAAAATTATGAATTTGTTGCCTGCTGCTGATCAGGAATTCGCTTATGAGTTCATAAAAAAACTTCTCCTTGCCTGGGACCCGGATTTCACAAGACTTACATCCGAAGAAGAAATGGCTTTACATGAAGCTGAACAAGATGAATTTTTGGATGAATCTGAAATAGACTGGGACAACCTTTCTTCAATTGTATAATCCCGACAGTGCTTCTTTTTGAAGCACTATTTTTTATCTCAACCGTCCTTGAATATTGTAATAGACCTGCGCTCCAACCAGCTCGAAATCCTCATTCAGATTCTCATTTATAAGTTTCATCGTGAAATACAGCACCCTCCGGCACATCGGCCGTCGGCGGAAGACCGCCGGGATGCGGGAGGAGGAAGGACGGGTACCGACTGGAAAATTCGCGGTCTCCACCTCACCCACCGTCGCTACGCGACGGTCCCCCCTCCCCGCCAGGGGAGGGTTATATAAGGAATTATTCTCGATAAGGAGACCGCTGGATGTCTCATCCACTACCTGCAGATTGGTGAGATCCTTGCGGATTTCATAATCCGTCAGATACCAGAGCTCGGTGTTTTCTTCTTCACCGGCGCCGAGGGTGAGAATGACGCTGTTCACATTCTTATGACAGTCATAACTGCCGAAGTTCATCGTAGGAAAACGGAACAGACGCTCGATGGGATTGCCATAGTCGTTAAAATCCGGCTGAAGGCCGGTCAGGCGACCGGAGAAATCAACATGAAAGATTTTGCCTGCTTCACAAATCAGCGCAACCGCATTCGTATTGGTCAGATAAAACCAGGACGGATCTTTCCACGATGACAGCTCATAATTCCAGCAAAAGGTGACGCCGTTGCCGGTCAGATAATAATGGGAACCGTCATCTGCGGAACAGATCTCGTCCTTCCTGTCCCCTGTATCCTGTATCCTGTCCCCTAACTTTCTGCTGATGCAGACAATATTGTTTTCATTGGCAGCAGTCGTGTCCAGCAGTGTGTATATGCCGGTGCGGTTGGCAAAAACAAGATTGTTTTCCACAAGCTGAATGCTCCACGGCAAATCACAGCCGATGCTGGCGTTGATCGGGATATAGGGCAGATCAATATAAATCCGGTCGTTGATCGTCTGCGTGCCCAGCGTGGTTTTCCCGACGGAACCCTCTTTGAAGATGATCAGGTTATCCTGCTGTTTTCCGAATCCGGTGATGCGCTCTTCCGTTGAACCGGCGAGTTGAACTTGTTCCAGTGGGAAGTAGCCGGCATCCATCTTGATATTGGAGTTGCCTGACCAGAAATAGGCATTCGGCTGATCTTCAGAGCCTGCCATGACCACACATAATTCACCGGTACCGCCATAGACAGCGGCATACCGGCAGTCCATAATAGACTTCTGTGCCTCGGGATTGGAGAGTTCATACGTAATGCGAACCGTGTTGTTTGTAGGAGGGTCGGTAACCGGCGGTGCCGTCTGGAAGAGCACTTTACCATTTTGTCTGTCGTAGCTCCAGCCTGTTGTAAGCTGAACGCCGTCCACCTCGACGTATGTCACTCTTGTTGCAACCACCGGCAGAACGTAGGTTTTCACCCCGTTGGAGGCGTTGTACCAGACGGTTTTCCTTGAACTGAGCCGGTTTTCCGGCTGGTAAAGATCTCCCGCTCCGCTTTGCGGGGAGGCGTTGATGAGGATGACGGGCTCATAGGGGTAGACTGTGGCAGCCGTGAAGGTCCATTCCCCGTTCACCAGCTCTGCAGAAATCTCTTTGTAGACTCCGGTGGTTTTGTAATACAGCTTGTCGCTGTAGGTGAAGAAGGTGCCTCGGACCGGTGGGATATTAGAACACAAATGCTCAGCAGACACCTCATCCACCGCAGCATAGCTGCGGTCCCCCTTCCCCATGAGGGGAAGGTTATATAATGTGTTATTTTCAATTGTTGGGAGGCCGCTTTCGCTGCCGGCAGTTCCCTCTTCATTTAGCTCGGCGCTGAGACTCATTGCGGGGGACGCAGTGGTCTGCTGCGACTCGCCAAGAGCCTCGCTGCGCTCGGTTGCTCGCTTGCATGGCGCCTGCGGGCGCTCACGAGCCATTGCTGATGACTCATTGCGTGGTATGCGAAAGCAATACAATCCTTCTCCGATATGGGCAAAAATGCACCCATGCCAGAGGCGTGGGAAGGCTGCAAAGCCCTGCCCGAGCTCGGTATCACTCAGAAAATACTGTCCTTTCCGGGAGCAGAGCATGCCGTTGCGCCAGAGCAGGTTTTTCATCTCCGGGCTCTCATTCGGCTTTAACCGATCATCCGGATCCCATAAATTAATCCCGCCGTGAAGATTGCTGTAATCCAGGACATACTCCTTTTTTGGTTTTACCTGGTTATTCTTCATAAAGGTACTCATAGGCATCCTCCAGGCTGATGCAGCGGTCACACCCGGCAACTTCCCCGCGCGCGTCTATATAGAGTGTGTCACATTCCCTGCCGCAGACAGGGCAGTGCGGAATGAACTCATCCGCTTCCGGCGGATCGAGCCGGTAGTCCTGCATAAACACCTCCGGCAAAAACGGAAGCCGAGGATTTCTTTCCCCGGCTTCGTTGTTTTTTCTTATTTTTGACAGTTTACAGTATAGCAGGTGGGAAGGGGGTTTACAAGGGGCACGGAAGGGGCACACAAGGGGTTTTTTTCAGCTTTCTCTTGTCTTGTTCTCATACAGTTTTTTTGCTTCAGCAAAACCACGTCTGTGTTTGACTTTCACGAAAGATTTGCTCCGATTCAGAATCTCCATGATTTGTTCCACTGTCTTTATGTTTACATAACGCTCAATCAATACACTCATCTGGTACGGATCGACAAGATCTGAAAGAAAGGAACTGAGTTCTGCTGACACCCCTTCTATCTCTCTGTAAAGCATTCCTCTTTCCGCTTCCAGGTCGGCAATTTTAATCACCAGCTCTTCCAGGCGGGAATCGTTATAGGCGTTGCCGCCCGGGGCGAGGGTGAGCGAGGTGGTGCTCTTTTCCGCCTGGGCCCGCAGGGCGGCGATCTTTTCCTCCACTTTATAAAGCTTCTCATCCAGGCGGATCTTCCGGGTAATAAATTCCTCAAAGCTCATTTTCTCCAAACTCCTTTCTCAGGCGGTTCAGAAGCGTGCGGCCGTCATATGTTGTCAGGGTGCCATAATATTGTGAGAGGAAAAAGGCCTCTGTTTCTGCAACCGTCCGGTTGGCTTCTTCATTGTCCGGATCTTCCTGCAGACAATGCTTCGCCGCACGATAGTCCTGCGCGGCCTGGATGATGACGGAATTGGCCAGCTCCTCGCGGGCAAACTTTTCATCTTCCCGCAGGGAGAGCTCTTCCCCCTCCGGAGCGGGAGGCAGGGTGCGCTGCCGCCGCTTTGCATGGCGTTTTGCCCGCTCTTCGCGCTCGATGTTCCGCAGGGCGAGATAGGCTGTCATATCCTTGTAGCCCTCGGTGTTATACTGTTCGCTGTGGCCGGTATGGCAATAGTCTTTCTGTCGCATGTATTTTCTCCTTTTTCAGTAACGGTCTCCCGACCTCATCCACCATCGCGTCGCGATGGTCCCCCTTCCCCGCACGGGGAAGGTTATACAAGGTATTATTTTTGATAACGGGAGACCGTTTGGCATTATCCGTCTGCTTAAAGTTCCGTCGGGACAAAGCGGCGCTCCGGCGTCTGCTTGACGGCCATGCCGGGATGGCCTTTGTCCTGATGGCGGGCAAGCCAGGCAACCATGAAACGCCTGACCCCTCTTTTCGTCTTGCGCAGCTTCGGGTTTGCGCGGCACCAGGAACGCATCTCCCGCAGTTCCTGCTCCACATCCACGGCAGGATAGGTCTTCCGCCATTCTGCGATATCCTCTTCCGAAACAATATATTCACTGCCGTCATTGAGCGGAATAGTGAGCGCAGCAGCGGAACTCTGTTCCGGCTCTGCGCTATTCCAATTGGTATGGTATGGACTGGTTTGGTTTGGATTGGATTGGTTTGGTATGGTATTACCTGCCATGGCAGGCAGTGGCATGCCGTCGCATGCCGCGGCAGCTTCCGGCTCGTCTTTCCGGTATCTTGCGGAAGCATTCCGGCTGTTTCTTCTGCTGGTGCGCTCCCGTTTTTCCTCCTCTTCCTCGGCGCGGAGGGCATAATGATCGTCCTTGTTCATGACGCGCACGGCATAAAACCGGCAGTCACCGTCAATGTCGATGGGGGTGCCGTCGCTCCCGTAGCGGAGCAGGGCACGGATCAGGCGGCCGAAGTTCTCATCGCTCAGCGGCTCCATCTCAGCCAGGTATTCAATGGGTACGGGCACATATTCTCTCGGCATCGGTTTCTCCTTTCTTCCGGACACGGACACGGACAGGGGACGGTTCTCCGTCCTGCTTTCTGAAAAAGGTAAAGCCGGGGAATATTCCGGAAACACTGCGCATACCCCAGCAAACGCTGTGCGCAATCTTTCGCAAAATACTCTCCCGGCTGCGGCTCTGTGAGAAAAGGCTTCGCTGCCTCCTCCCGGCCTTATGCTCTGTAGGTGAGCCCCTGATAACAGGGTTGTAAGTTTTGATTTGTCCTCCGGCAGTATTCCGTCACTGCCGTAAACACATAAGTGAGCAGCTCCAGCAGCTCAACCTCCACTTCGCGGCTGTAGGGATCACCCTTCGCCTTCGGCTTCTAGAAAACGAAAATGATATACCCTTCCACCACCTTCAGCTTGAAGAACTTAAAGCCGCCCGGTGACACGACAAAGACCGGATCCGGCCCATCCAAATCAACCAAAGAATCTACCTCCTTTTTTTCGCGCAAGACAGAGAATCGTCCTCTGTCTCAGGATTGTTGTGTGTTGCCTTCAATCAACGATTTGAATTATAGCAGGGATGTTGACTGTTGTCAACACTAAATTTTAAAAATAATGCCTGTTGACAACAAGCAACAGCTGTGATATACTGTTTTCGGCAGAAAAGCCGATTGATTGGAAAGGAGTGAGTTGAATGGCAAGAGTTGTACCCCCTTCCCGGCTCGGCGCTGTGGTAGCGGCCAAACGGAAGCTGATGGGCCTTTCTCAGCGTCAGCTCGCCGAAAAAACCGGGATTAACAATGCAACCATCTCGAAGCTGGAAAAGGACCCGACCCTCGTCCCCGACACAAGGACGCTGCAGCTGCTGGCCCAGGCCCTGGGGCTGGATTACAATTATCTGCTGACGCTCAATGACGTGCTGGACGACGACAGGGATCTCCGGATTATCGCCCGCGCCAAAAACAGGCTCTCACCGGAGGACCAAACCAGGATGATGGAGATGCTCCGCACCGCCTTTGACACGGCCTTTGCCGACGCGGAGAGCGACGGCATCGACGAAGCGGATCTTTTCTGATGACGAGATCCGCTGATTTTATTCTGCCTGTCCGGGCAGCCTGCCGGGCACTGCAGGAAGCCGGAATCCGAACCTTTCCCGTCAGTTTGAAGAAGATTCTGCGGCACTACGGCATCCGCCTGCTCTCCTACGGAGACTATTGCCGGATAAGCGGCTGCACGGCGGAGGACTGCATCATCTGGTTTGGGAAGGACGCCTCCTCCGTTCGATGGAAGAACGACGCGATGATTCTCTACAACGAAAAGCGGACGCCGCCTTTGCGCATCCGCTTTTCGATTGCCCACGAGCTGGGGCATATTCTGCTGGGGCACCATGCCGAAGAAGACCGGGAAGCCCTCAGCGGGGAGAATGATGCACGCGAGCTTTATGAAGTGCAGGAGGAAGAGGCCAACTGCTTTGCCCGGAACCTCCTCTGCCCCGCCCCCGGGGTGGAAGCGCTTTTCAACATCTACGGATACAAATCCGGAGGGCCGGACGACGGCGCGATGCGGACCGTCTGGCGCCGCCGGGATTCGTTTGCAGCCTGGCCGGGAGAAAAAGTTTCCGACAGCAGGCTGGTGGAGCAGGCTTTCCTCCTCTCGGCGACAGCCGCCGGAACCCGCCTGTGCTCCCTGACGGAGGACCTGAAGCGGACAGACAGGGAGGACGCGCGGAAAATCCGGCAGGTTATCCGCCACACGGCGGCGCTCCGATGCCGGGCGTGTGAAGAGCCCTGGGTGCCGGGAGCCTCTGCCTGCCATGCCTGCGGCTCAAAGGGCAAGTTCAGCTTTTTCGCATCCGAAAAAGGGGCGGAACTCCCCTACCCTTCCCGGGACGGTTTGGTATGCCGCGTCAACGTCTGCCCGGTGTGCGGCAAGGCCTCCCATGCTCCCTCTGCCCGCTACTGCACCCGCTGCGGCATCAGCCTGATCAACGCATGCGAAGGCTCCGAATCGGGGGTGAAAGAGGATGCTCACGCCAACCCGCCCTTTGCGCGCTATTGCCTGCGTTGCGGGAAGCCCACGGCCTTCTTCCGTCAGAACCTCCTCTCGGAGGAGGGCGAGCTGCTTTCTGTTCCCCGCCCGAAAGAAAACCGGCAAAGAAAGAGACGCCCGGAAGCGATGGACTTCATGGAGCTTTCGGAGGATCTGTCCCCTCGGCCCCGGCTTTGCCCTCGCTGCGGCACCGACAATCGGAAAACCCGGACCGACTGCCGCGTCTGCCAGTGCCCGCTGGACAACACCTGCACCGCCTGCGGCGCAAAGAACAACCGGGATGCACACTACTGCGCCTGCTGCGGGAAGATAACGCCCTATGAACAATTCCACGTCTTTGATCCTGCCGTGCAGAAGCGGGAGAGATCCCTGGCCAAAATCATTCTCGCGCCTTATGAGCTGCGCGGCCTCTACTACGAATGGGAAGACGGCCCGAAGGTGGATGATTGGTAAGACAGGGGACGGTTCTCCGTCTTGACAGATACCGTTTTTTGTTCTATGATATCCGAGAGGTGATGCATATGCCAAGAGCAGCAAGACGGAAAAGTGAATCCGGCATCTATCATGTTATCCTGCGGGGGATGAACCGTCAGCAGATTTTTTATGATGAAGAAGATTACGCATATTTCATTCATCTCCTGGATCGGTTTCAGGATATTTCTCACTATGAGCTTTATGCCTACTGCCTGATGGGGAATCATATTCATCTCCTCCTGAAAACGGGAGAAGAGCCGCTTGATAGGGTTTTCCGCAGGATCGGTGCATCCTTTGTCTACTGGTATAACCTGAAATATCAGCGGGTCGGTCATTTATTTCAGGATCGGTTCAGAAGCGAACCCGTAGAAGATGATCGGTATTTTTTGACGGTACTTCGTTATATTTTCCGAAACCCTGTGAAAGCAGGCCTTTGCACAAAGCCGGAAGAATATCCCTACAGCAATATCAAGGAGTATATCGGGGCAAGACAGAGAACCGTCCCCTGTCTTGAAAAAGGTGAATTCCTCGCGTTTGTTTCTCAGAACACTGAAGATTCGTGCATGGATATTTCTGAAACGATACGACGCGGGATCACAGATTCTGCAGCGGAAAACTATATCCGGGAAGAATTTGGCGGTCTTTCTCTCCCGTCCGGCGAGAAAGAAAACAGAGATTCCCTTTATCTCTCCATTCAGCGGCTTACGGAAAAAGGCATCTCCATTCGGCAGCTCAGCAGGTTAAGCGGAATCTCAAAATCTTTGATTGAAAGGGCATTACAATAAGACAGAGAACCGTCCCCTGTCTCGTTTTCCGGAAAAGGACTGTTTATGAAGACGACCTCCTCCCCCTCCTCCATGATCCGCGACCTGACCGAAGGGCCGGTTGCAGCTCAGCTGATGCGGTTTGCCCTGCCGCTTTTTCTCTCCAATGCCCTGCAGGCGGTTTATAATCTGGTGGATATGATTGTGGTGGGCAATTATATCGGCAAAGCCGGGCTGTCGGCTGTTTCCATCGGGGGCGATATCCTGCACCTGCTGACCTTTGTGGCAATGGGGTTTTCCTCCGCCGGGCAGGTGATCATTGCCCGCGCCGTGGGTGCGAAGCGGTACGACGAGGTCAAAAAGACCATCGGCACCATGTTCACCTTTCTGCTGAGCATCTCGCTGGTGATTGCCGGCACCTGTTACTGTCTCCGCTTCTCCGTGCTGCGCTGGCTGAACACGCCGAGTGCTTCCGAACAGTACACCATGGACTATATGGTCACCTGCGTCTGCGGGCTGGTGTTTATTTACGGCTACAATATTGTGAGCGCAATTCTGCGCGGCATGGGCGACAGCAAACGGCCTTTCGTCTTTATTGCGATTGCCGCCGTGCTGAACACGGTGCTGGACATCCTGTTTGTCAAATATTGGGGGCTTGCCGTGTTCGGCGCCGCCCTGGCAACGGTCATCGGACAGGGCGTCAGCTTTCTCGCGGCCATCCTCTATCTGTACCGGCATCGCGAGAGCTTCGGGTTTGACTTTCAGCCGGCCAGCTTCCGGATCGAGAAAGCCACCCTGATGCGGCTGCTGGCACTGGGGATCCCGATGGCCATCCAGTCGGCAGCGGTGAGCTTTTCCAAAATTGTGCTGATGGCATGGATCAACCTCTTCGATGTGACGTATTCCGCTCTCGCGGGGATTTACAACAAGATCAACATGATGGCGGGCGTGCTCTCCATGTCCTTCACCACGGCAGGGAGCACCATGGTGGGGCAAAACATGGCTGCCGGCAAAAACAGGCGCGTCAATCAGATTCTGCTGCTGGTGCTCGGCATCGGGCTTGCCCTCGGCGGAGTGGGGACGATGATCATGCTGTGCTGGCCGGAGGGAATCTATGCCATCTTCACCTCCGATGCCGACGTGCTGGCAGTGGCCGGGGTGCTGACAGTGCCCGTTATCCTCAACTTCTACGGCGCGGCAACGCGCAGCGCCTGCTTTTCGCTGATTAACGGGTCCGGGCGGCCGAGGCTCAACCTGGCAGTTGCCATCATTGACGGCGTGATTGCCCGCATCGGGCTTGCTGCCCTGTTGGGTTTTGCCCTGCAGCTGGACTGCTTCGGCTTTTGGATCGGCGATGCGCTGGCCGGGTTTATGCCGTTTCTGATCGGCGGAATCTTTTATCTCTCGGGGCGATGGAAAGCCCCGCAACTGAAATAAAAAACCGGGTCCCGAGGGATCCGGCTTTTTTTCATCCATTTATATTTTACTTTTCTTTCTTGTCAAGGCCGAGTGCTTTCAGCGCTTCCTTGCGGCTTACATTCCAGCGGCCCTTCTCATCGATGCCGAGGAACTTGACCGGGGTAACGTCGCCGACGTTCAGCACGTCTTCCACCTTTTCAGTGCGCTTGAACTCCAGGTCTTTGATGTGGCACATGGCATCCTTGCCCGGCTTGATTTCGATAAAGGCGCCGAGGTTGGAGATGATGCGCACAACCTTGCCTTCATAGATGGCGCCGGCTTCGGGCTCGAAGACGATGTCTTCAATCGTGGCGCGGGCGGCGCGGCAGGCGTCGATATCCTTGGAGGCGATGTAGATCGTGCCGTCGTCATCGATGTCGATCTTGCAGCCGGTGTCGGCCGTGATCTTCTGGATGACCTTGCCGCCGGAGCCGATGACTTCGCGGATCTTGTCCGGGTTAATGGACATCTGGATCATCTTCGGAGCCGTCTTGGCGAGCTCATGACGCGGTTCGGGAATTGCCTTGAGGAGAATCTCATCGAGGATCTGCAGGCGGGCTTCGCGGGTGATAGCGAAAGCTTCCTTGACGATCTCGTGCTTCAGGCCGTCATTCTTGAGGTCCATCTGGATGGCGGTGATGCCCTTGGTGGTGCCAGCCACTTTGAAGTCCATCTCGCCGTGGAAGTCTTCAATGCCCTGGATATCAATAAAGGTGGTGAAGTCATCCCCGTCCTGAATCAGGCCGCACGAAATACCGGCAACCGGTGCCTTGATGGGCACGCCGGCGTCCATGAGAGCGAGGGTGGTGCCGCAGATGGAACCCTGGGAAGTAGAACCGTTGGAGGAAAGGACTTCGGAGACCACGCGGATGGTATAGGGGAAGTCTTCCACATCGGGGATCACGGATTCCAGAGCCTTCTCAACGAGAGCGCCGTGGCCGTATTCACGACGACCGGTGCTGCGGCTGGCACGGGCTTCGCCGGTGGAGTAGGAAGGCATGTTGTAGTGGTGCATAAAGCGCTTCTCTTCCTCTTCCCAGATGGTGTCGAGCTTCTGGGACTCGGAAAGGGTTGCCAGTGTTGCAATGGAGAGCACCTGAGTCTGACCGCGGGTGAAGAGGCCGGAGCCATGGACCTGCGGCAGCACGCCGACTTCGGCAGCCAGCGGACGGATTTCATTCATCGCACGACCGTCCACACGCTTGCCCTTCAGCAGCCACTTTTTGACGACCTTCTTCTGGAACTTGTAGATGATCTCATCCATATACTGCATCATGTCGGGATGATCCGCTTCATACTTCTCCTGCATGGCGGTAATCCACTCGTTGACGCGGGCTTCACGGATGTTCTTGTCATCGGTGTCGAGGCAGTATTCCATGCCTTCGAACTCATTTTCCACGAGCTTTTCAAAGAGCTCATCGTCAAAGGCGGCGTGGTCATACTCAAATTTCGGCTTGCCGATCTCTTCCACCATCTTGTCAATCAGATCAAGAACCGGCTGGAGATGCTCATGTGCCTGAACAATGCCTTCGTACATCACTTCATCGGGCACCTGGTCGGCTTCGGACTCGATCATGACGATCTTCTTGTGGGTTGCGGCAACCGTCGTCGTCATGCGGTTGGCCTTTTTCTGTTCTGCCGTCGGGTTGAAGAGGTACTTCTCGCCGTCCCAGCCGAGGACGATACCGGCAATGGGGCCGTTAAACGGAACGTCGGAAATGGAAACTGCTGCAGAGGCGCCGATCATGGCGGTGATCTCCGGAGAGCAGTCACGGTCAACGGAAAGGACTTCGCAGGCAATGACGACGTCATTGCGCAGGTCCGTCGGGAAGAGGGGACGCATCGGGCGGTCAATCAGACGGGAAGCCAGAACGGCGGGAAGGCTCGGCTTGCCCTCACGGCGCTGGAAGCTGCCGGGGATCCGGCCGACGGCGTAGAGCTTTTCATTAAAGTCAACCGAAAGGGGGAAGTAGTCAATTCCGTCCTTCGGGCGGGCGGAAGCCGTGCACGTTACAAGCACAACCGTCTCGCCGTAGGTGACGAGCACTGCTGCGTTGCAAAGCTCAGCCAGCTTGCCGACTTCCATCTTGAGAGGACGGCCTTCATAGTCCATCTCGAATTTGCGGTAATTGGGAAATTCTCTGTGTTTGATAATCATACCTTTACTCCTTCACTGCGGGCAGTTCATTTAACCGCACCCGCTCAAAAAATAGACGCCTGGGATCATAAAAAAGCCTGAGGGCAGTATTCAATTGTCCTCAGACTTTCAAAAACCTTCATACCCCTCAGAGATCGGGCATTCAGCCCGGGCAGCGGAGCATCTTACTTACGGATGCCCAGCTTTGCAATGATTGTACGGTAGCGCTCGATGTCTTTCTTTGCGACATAGTCCAGCAGGCGGCGGCGCTTACCAACCATCTTGTACATGCCGAGACGGCTGTGGTCGTCATTCGGATGCTGCTTGAGATGCTCGGTGAGCTCACGGATACGCTCGGTCAGAATGGCGATCTGAACTTCCGGAGAACCGGTGTCGCCCTCGTGGACAGCATTGGCAGTCATGACTTCGGCTTTTTTCTCTTTGGTAATCATTGTGTATTCCCTTTCTTATATTAAACTATCTCCAACGGCCGGGCAGCAGGCGGAAAGGAACCCTCACACGAGGCTCTGCCCCGCAGCTCAGCGCGCGGACTTATGTATATTAGCAGAGAGACGGGGCAATGTCAAGGTTTTTTTCCGGCCTCTCCCATTTAATACAGCAAATTGTTAAATTTCAATATTGACAGAGGGGTGCAAAGTCCTTATAATGAGCACGATTTCGCTTTTATAGCTCTGCTATAAAGGCAAAAAATAAAAAAAGGAGAATACCCATGAAAAAGTTCGCAGCAATCCTTCTCGCACTGGTCATGGTTCTTTCTCTCTGCGCCGGTGCGTTTGCAGAGGAAGATTACCATATCGGTATCGTCACCGGTTCTGTTTCCCAGAGTGAAGATGACAGACGCGGTGCCGAAGCATTCCAGGCTATGTACGGCGAAGACATGGTAAAGCTTGCTATTTACCCTGACAACTTCACCGAAGAGCTGGAAACCACCATCCAGAACATCGTCAACCTCTCTGACGATCCTGCCATGAAGGCTATCGTTGTCAACCAGGCTGTCCCCGGCACAACGGAAGCTTTCCGCCAGATCAAAGAGCGTCGCCCTGACATCATCTGCATCGCAGGTGAATCTCACGAAGACCTCCCCGAGATCGGCTCCGCAGCAGACCTCGTCTGCAACAATGACTTTGTTGCACGCGGCTACCTCATCATCCGCACCGCTCACGAGCTCGGATGCGACACCTTTGTTCACATCTCCTTCCCGCGTCACATGAGCTATGAGACCATGTCTCGCCGTGTTGCCGTTATGAAGAAAGCATGCGAAGAGTTCGGCATGAGCTTTGTTCTCGAAACCGCTCCGGATCCCACGACTGACGTCGGCGTTGCCGGTGCTCAGGCATACATCCTCGAGAAGGTTCCTGAATGGGTTGAGAAGTATGGCACGAACGCTGCTTACTTCTGCACCAACGACGCTCACACCGAGCCTCTGCTCAAGCAGCTGCTCGAGTACGGCGGATACTTTGTGGAAGCTGACCTCCCGTCCCCGACGATGGGCTACCCCGGCGCTCTGGGCATTGACCTCACCGAAGAAGCCGGCGACTATGCAAAGATTCTTGCAAAAGTCGAGTCCGCTATCGTTGAAAAGGGCGGCGCAGGCAAGTTCGGCACCTGGGCTTACTCCTACGGCTACACGGTTTCCGCAGGTCTTGCACAGCATGCAAAGAACGTCATTGACGGCGTAAGCGAGATTGATGACATCGATGCCATCTCCGAAGCATACGCAGTCTTCTCTCCCGGCGCAGAGTGGAACGGCTCCAACTATGTCGATGCAGAGGGCGTCAAGGCTGACAACGAAATCCTCATTTATCAGGATACCTACATCATGGGTGATCCGGGCTGGTACATGGGCTCCACCGAGATCGAAGTTCCTGAGGTTTACTTCAGCACGTTCTGATTTTTCGTTTCATTGCAAAAAACGGGGAGGGATTCCTATTCCTCCCCCATTGTTTATTATACAGGTAGGGAACAACTATGGGAAACGCCAACGCTCCGTTACTGGAGATGCGAAACATCAAGAAAGACTTCTTTGGAAACCAGGTCCTTACCGATATCAACCTCACCCTGAGAGAGGGTGAAGTGCTCGGCCTTTGCGGAGAAAACGGCGCGGGAAAAAGCACATTGATGAAAATCCTCTTTGGGATGGATGTCATCCGGGAGACCGGCGGTTATGAAGGAGACATTCTGATCAACGGAGAAAAAGTGACTTTTTCGACCCCCTTTGACGCTCTTGCAGCCGGGATCGGTATGGTCCATCAGGAATTCTCTCTGATTCCGGGCTTTACAGCCGCGGAAAACATCGTGCTCAATCGTGAGCCGGTAAAAAAGAATGTCGTTTCCGAGATATTCGGAGAACGGCTGAATACACTTGACTATAATGAGATCACCGGCCGGGCGGAAAAAGCCATTGAAAAAATGGGGTTTTCCATCGACAAGGCCATGGTCATTAACGATATGCCCGTGGGGCATAAACAGTTTACAGAAATCGCCCGTGAACTGAGCAAGGAAAACCTGAAACTTCTGATTCTGGATGAACCGACGGCCGTTCTGACGGAAAAGGAAGCCGAAGCGTTGCTCGAATCGATCAAGGGCATGTCAGCAAAAGGCATCGCCGTTATTTTCATTACGCACCGCCTGCAGGAAATCCTCACCGTGTGCAACAAGGTCGTTGTCATGCGGGACGGATATGTTGTCCGCGATGTGGCAGCAAAAGACACCAACGTCACGGAAATTACGAGAGCCATGGTCGGCAGAAGTGTTTCCTCTTCCGCCGCTGAAAGCAAGGAAAACCAGAGCCGGAAGCCGGAAACCATCATGTCGATCCGAAAGCTCTGGGTTGACATGCCGGGCGAGATTGTGCGCAACGTCAATCTCGACGTGGAGGAAGGCGAAATTCTCGGGATCGGCGGCCTTGCCGGGCAGGGAAAGCTCGGTATTCCCAACGGCATTATGGGCCTTTATGAGGCAGGCGGAACCGTAACCTTCCGAGGGAAAGAAATCCCGCTGAATTCTCCGCGCAAATGCCTGGATGCAGATATCGCCTTCGTCTCGGAAGACCGGCGCGGCGTCGGCCTGCTGCTGGATGAAACCCTGGAATGGAATGTTGCTTTCCCTGCGATGCAGGTGCAGAACAAGTTCCTGAAGTCCTATCTCGGCGGTCTGGTCAAATGGAGAGACGAAAAGGGCATTCACAATGTGACGCAGAAATATATCGACGAACTTGCCATTAAGTGCACCGGCTCCAAGCAGAAAGCAAAGGAGCTCTCCGGCGGCAATCAGCAGAAGGTCTGCCTTGCCAAGGCATTTGCTCTTGAACCGAAGTTTCTGTTTGTCTCTGAGCCTACGCGCGGCATCGACGTCGGCGCAAAGCAGCTCGTGCTCAACGCCCTGAAGCAGTTTAACCGCGAAAGCGGTGTCACGGTAGTCATGATCTCTTCCGAGCTGGAGGAGCTGCGGTCGATCTGTGACAGGATTGCCATCGTCTCCGGCGGAAAGATTGCCGGAATCCTGCCTGCATCCGATCCGTCAGAAGACTTCGGACTGCTGATGGTCAGCTCGGTAAAGTGAGGTGAAGAAGTTGAACGATAATACGCTACAACCCAAGTCCTTTGGGGAACGGCTCAGAGAAGGGATTGCATCCTTCGGCCTGCCAAGGCTGATTATTGCAGCTTTCCTGCTTCTGCTGTTCATTGCCGCACCTTTTGTCGGCGCCAACTTCCTGACCCAGATTTCCAATGTTGTAAACCGCTTCAGCTGGAATGCCATTCTGGTGCTTGCCATGGTGCCGATGATTCACTCCGGCTGCGGGCTGAACTTCGGCCTGCCGCTGGGTATCATTTCCGGGCTTCTCGGCGGAACCATTTCGATTGAACTCGGCTTCACCGGTGCTATGAGTTTTGTGATGGCCGTTGTGATTGCCACACCGTTTGCCATTGTTCTCGGTGCAGGATATGGCTGGCTGCTCAATAAAATCAAAGGCGGAGAAATGATGATCGCGACGTATGTCGGATTTTCTTCCGTTTCTTTCATGTGCATGATGTGGCTGCTGCTGCCGTATCACAGCCCCACCATGGTATGGGGATTTGCCGGAAAAGGCCTTCGTACCACGATTTCACTGGAAGGTTTTTATGACAAAGTTCTTGCGAACTTCCTGCCGATCAATATCGGAAACCTCTCCATCCCCACCGGCACCCTGCTTTTCTTTGCTGTCCTTGCCTTTGCCATGTGGGCATTCCTTCACACCAAAACCGGAACCGCCATGACTGCCGTGGGCTCCAACCCGACGTTTGCAAAAGCAGCAGGCGTCAACGTGGATAAAATGCGGCTTCTCTCGGTTGTCCTCTCCACCTGGCTGGCTGCCGTCGGTATTCTGGTGTATGAACAGGGCTTCGGTTTTATCCAGCTGTATATGGCTCCGTTTTATATGGCGCTGCCCGCTGTATCCGCGATTCTGATCGGCGGGGCATCCGTCAACAAGGCGAGCATTGCCAATGTGATCATCGGAACCTTCCTCTTCCAGGGAATCGTAACCATGACGCCTACCGTCATGAATTCCATGATCCATATGGATATGAGTGAGGTTATCCGTGTCATCGCATCCCAGGGCATGATCCTTTATGCTCTGACCAGAAAAACGGAAGGAGGGAAAAAATGAACAACAAACCTTCTGTTGGGAAGAGAGCTCTCTCCTTCCTCGGGGATAATCTGGTTCCCATTATGTTCATTATCATCTGCGCGGTCTGTATTCCTGTTTCGGGCTTCTCCGCAAGCTATCTGATCAATGAAATCGTAACCCGTATGGGCCGCAATATCTTCCTGATTTTGTGTTTGCTGATTCCGATTATGTCCGGGATGGGGCTAAACTTCGGCATGACCCTGGGAGCAATGGCCGGCGAAATTGCTTTGATTCTGGTCTCTGACTGGCAGATCTGGGGAATTCCGGGCGTGGTGCTGGCAATGATCGTTTCGATTCCCATCGCCCTTTTGCTTGGATTTTTCTGCGGCAAACTGCTGAATATGTCCAAAGGCCGCGAAATGATCACGAGCTATATCATCAGCTTTTTCTTCAACGGCCTTTATCAGCTTCTGGTGCTCTATATGATGGGCCCGATCATCCCAATCAAGCATTCCTCCATCAAGCTGCCGAGAGGCTACGGTATCCGCAACACGGTTTCTCTGCTGAATATGCGCCACTGCCTGGATGATGCGCTGGCAATCACCGTCGGCGGTGTGAAGATTCCGGTTCTCACGTTTGTTCTGATCGGTCTTCTCTGCCTGTTTACCGTATGGTTCCGAAAGACGAAACTCGGGCAGGACATGAGAGCTGTCGGACAGGATATGGATGTGGCGCGTGATGCCGGCATCAATGTGGAAAAAACCCGAATCATTTCCATCGTCATGTCTACCGTTCTCGCCGGATTCGGCATGATCATCTATCTGCAGAATATGGGCAACATTGCCACCTATTCTTCGCACTCTCAGATCGGTATGTTCTGTATTGCTGCACTGCTCGTCGGCGGGGCCTCTGTCGACAAGGCTTCTATCGGCAATGTTTTTCTCGGTGTAATTCTGTTCCATACCATGTTCATAGTCGCTCCTTCGGCCGGTGCAAAAATCACAGGCGACTCCATGATCGGTGAATACTTCCGTGTTTTCGTCTCCTACGCGATCATCACCATTGCTCTTGTGATGTATGAAACCAAGAAACGGAAAATGAAGAGCCGCCTCGGGCTTCAGCTCCAGGCAGATCAGGCGGCTGAAGAAGCTGCCGGAAAGGCAGGTGCACAGGGATGAAGAAAAAAACTTCCTCGCGCGGCATTCTTTTCAAAGTTGCTGCAATCCTGCTTCTTCTTATCATTGCCGCTGTCATGTTTGTGATCGGGCGCGGACACACCGTTTATATTGACAACAAGTCGATTGACTATAACGGAGAAACCTACAAAGCCTATAACCGGGTAAACGTATACGTCAACGGAGAGCGGCTGGCAAAACTCGGCGCACGGGAGCGCGGGAAGTCCGTCAATATCGGACAGGAATTCAAAATGACCATCGAAGTCACCCGGGAAAAGGGCGACGAGGCAGAGACTCTGGAAGATCTCACCTTCAAGCTTCCTTACAGCTGGGACGGAATTGTGATCAATGTGCCTGCTTACCTCAGTAATCTTCCGCAGGAGGTCTGGATGACAGAATTTGTTGCCCAGACGACGGAAGCTCCCGCAGAGGAAGAAGTCAACACGGACGAACTGGATGAGTTTACGCTCGGCGACTTCTGATTCCGGCAGGAAAACAAACCAATTGAATCATTCTCAAGGAAAAAGCTCAGCCTGCAGGCCGAGCTTTTTTTCATGATGAGAGAGAAACAGGTTATGAAAAGGCTGCGCAGGAACGCGCAGCCTTCTTTCCGATTTATCGAATCGGGTTTTTGCTTTTACTTGTTTACAGATGCCGTCTTGAGGTACATCATCTGAGAAGCATTGATATAAACACCCTGAACATACGGATGCATCAGAGATGTGCCGTTCTTGTAATAGAGGTTGAGAAATACATAGTTGTTCCCGACAAGCTCATCTGCTTCTTTGATATACTCAATTGCCTCGGAAGGATCGGTGCAGAGCTGAACTTTCTCCACCAGAGCATCGTATTCCGGATTGCTCCAGAATGCCACATTGTTGGCATCACCGGTCTTGGCGAGCGGGAGGAAGGTCATCGGATGCAGGTAGTCGGCAGACCAGCCCATCGCGCAAAGCTGATATTTACCGGCCAGAACATCTGCATAGAAAACTGCCCAGTCAGCATTGTCGATTTTTACGGAAATATTGAGGTTTGTCTCAAGCATATTGGCAAGTGCCTGTGCAACAAGCGCTACCGTATCGCTGGAATAATAATAGAGGGTAACTTCCGGGAAGCCTTCCCCGTTGGGATAGCCGGCTTCTGCGAGTGCTGCCTGTGCAGCTTCCACGTCTGCTTCATCGGAAAGGCCGAAATCATCGCGCTCATCGGTATAGTCGACACCATCCACCACATAACCCGGAGCAATAAAGCTGTAAGCCGGATCGGCATCCGTCTGCAGGACGTCGTTAATCAGGGTGTAACGGTCAATGGCAAGGTTGAATGCCTTACGGACAAGCACGTTATCAAACGGCTCAACAGAGCAGTTGAAATCCCAGTAGGTGGTGCCGTAGGAAGGCGTCATCACAAAGCCTTCGTCATTTGCCTTCAGGCGGGCATAGTCAGAAGCGGGAACGACATTCATTCCGTCAATCTCTCCGGCCTCGTAAGCCATCAGAGCAGTGGAGTTATCCGTAATGTAGCGGAAAGTAACCTTGTCGAGCTGCACTTTATCAGCATCGTAGTAGTACGGGTTCTTGGAGAGAGTGATGCTCTCGCCGAGTTTCATATCTGTCACATAGAAAGGCCCGTTGGAAACATAGGTGTCAGGGGAAGAGGTCCACTTATCACCGTTGGCTTCGATGGTTGCAGCCTGAACCGGATCAAACGTCCACATGGTGAGGATATCGGCGAAGAAAGAAGTCGGATTATAAAGGGTGATTTCAACCGTCTTGTCATCCAATGCCTTGATGCCGACGGTATCAAAGTCATCCGTCTCACCGGCATAATACTCTGCAGCACCGGCAATATAAGTTGCAACAAGGTCAACATACTGTGCACCGGTATCAGGTGTGAGAATACGCTTGATGGCATAGACATAGTCAGCTGCCGTATGGTCGCTGCCGTCAGACCACTTCAGACCGTCACGAAGCGTGAAGGTGTAGACAAGGCCGTCATCGCTCACGGTGTAGCTCTCTGCTTCGCCGCAAATCAGGCTGCCGGTCTCGGTGTCATACGTCATGAGACCTTCAAAGGCATTTGCCAGAATGTCGGACGCAAAACTGTTGTTGGTGATGCCCGGGTCGATTCCGTCAGGCTGGCTGTAAAGAGAATAGGTGATCTCCTGTACGCCGTCTGCACTTGCACTGATGGCTGCGAGAGAAAAAACCATTGTCAGTGCCAGAATTACGCTTAGGAATTTCTTCATTGGGTTTCCTCCTTAAAATGTAATGGGGTTTCTTATATGGGTACGACAGTTTCCTGCCGGACTCAACGGTTAAAAATCCGGTGACATGCCACGAAATGCCCTGAAGAAGCCTCTTTCAGCTGCGGCATCTCCTGCCTGCATTGCTCTGTGGCATACGGACAGCGCGTATGGAAACGGCATCCTGCCGGAGGATCGATGGGACTCGGGAGATCTCCTTCCAGCCCGCTTTTTTCTCTGGCTTTCGCCATCCGCGGGTTGGGAACCGGGATAGAAGAGAGAAGACCTACCGTATAAGGGTGCAGCGGATGGCGGTAAATTTCATCTGCCTCGCATTTTTCTACAAGCTGGCCGAGATACATGACTCCCACATCATCCGACACATAGCGCACCATGGAAAGGTCATGGGCAATAAAGAGATAGGTCAGAGCGAGTTCTTCCTGAAAATGCCGCAACATATTGACGACCTGCGCCTGAATGGAAACATCAAGGGCAGAGATCGGTTCATCGCAAATGACAAGTTCCGGTTTCAAGATCAGGGCTCGGGCAATTCCGACTCGCTGCCGCTGGCCGCCGGAAAATTCATGCGCATATCGGTTTGCATGCTCTTTGTTCAGCCCTACTCTGGCGAGCATATCGCTCACCATCTCATTCTCTTCCTGCCTGGAGGAACAGACTCTATGCGCGCGGAGAGGTTCGGCAATAATATCATGCACCGTCATTCTGGCGTTGAGAGAAGCATACGGATCCTGGAAAATCATCTGCATCTTTTTTCGATACGGCAAAAGCTGCTTCTGATTCAGGGTGGAGATTTCTTCCCCGTCCAGCAGAATCCTGCCTGCCGTCGGCTCATAAATACGAATGATGGTGCGGGCACAGGAGCTTTTCCCGCATCCGCTCTCTCCCACCAGACCGAGCGTTTTGCCCCGGGATACCGAGAAGCTGACATCATCGACCGCGTGAACAACCTTATGCCCGCTGACGGGAAAATGCTTCGTCAGCCCTTCGACCTGAAGAACAGGCGGCTGTCTGTTCATGGCTGTCCCTCCTTCCGGTTCTTCAGCGGATTCCCGGTTGAAGGTGCGTCTTCATCCAGCAACCAGCATCGGCTCGAGTGCCCTTCCCCGGCTCGAAAAACGGGAGGCAACTCCTCGAGGCAAATACGGCATGCATACGGGCAACGCGGCGCGAACGGGCACCCAGCAGGGGGATGAATCATATCCGGCGGAGACCCGATAATGGGTTGAAGCCGCTTCTTTTTATCCTGATTCAAATCCGGTATGGATGCAATCAGACCCATTGTATAGGGATGCAGAGGCTGTTCGAAAATATCAAAGATATTTGCTTCCTCCATGATCAGCCCGCCGTACATGACCAGCACGCGGCTGCAAAGCTCCGCCACAACGCCGAGGTCATGGGTGATGAACATGATGCTCATGCCCATTTCTTTCTGGACACTGCGCATTAATTTCAGGATCTGATCCTGAATGGAAACATCAAGGGCAGTCGTCGGCTCGTCGGCAATCAGCAGATCCGGTTTACAGGCCAGCGCCATTGCAATCATTACTCGCTGCCGCATTCCTCCGGAAAACTCGTGGGGAAAACTCTTCAGCCTTTTATCTGCCTCGGGAATCCGGACCATTTGAAACAAATCGACGACCCGTGCCTCCCGCTCAGCTTTGGAAAGAGCTTTGTCATGCGACCAGAGCATCTCTCCTACCTGTTCTCCGACCGGAATAAGCGGGTTCAGGCTTGTCATCGGGTCCTGGAAAATCATGGCAACTTCTTTTCCGCGGATCGTTCGCATCTCTTTTGCAGAAAGCCCGACAAGTTCTCTTCCGTTCAATTTGACACTTCCGCCGACAATCCTACCGGTTCCGGCGAGAAGCTGCATAACGGAAAGGCTCGTTACCGATTTTCCGCTTCCGCTTTCTCCGACGATCCCGATCGATTCGCCTTTTTCCACCGTGAAAGACACACCGCGAACCGCTTTCACTTCCCCGGAAGACGTGAGAAAGGATGTGTGCAGATCCTGCACTTCAAGGATATGTTCCATCATTCTCTCCTATTTCTTAAGCTTGGGATCCAGGGCATCCCGCAAACCGTCTCCGACAAAGTTAAACGCAAACATAATCACACAGATCACAAGAGCCGGAAGGAAAAGCTGGTAAGGATTTGTCCGCAGGGTTTCGGTCGCATCGTTGCACATGGTACCGAGAGATGCCATCGGAGGAGCAATTCCGATACCGATAAAGCTCATAAACGCCTCCATAAAGATCGCGCTCGGAATCAGCATCGTTACCGTAACCAAAATCGGGCCCATGGCGTTTGGGATGAGGTGATTGAGCAAAATCGTTTTGGTTGAAGACCCGATGGTGCGGGCAGCCAGAACGAATTCCTGATTCTTCAAGGACAGCATTTCGCCCCTTACAACGCGAGCCATGTCCACCCAGTACACACTGGATAAAGCAATGATAATCGAGAGCAGCCCGTCATCCAGGCACATTTTGATCAGAATCACATACAAAGTAAGCGGTATGGTGGAGATAATATCCACAATACGCATCATGATGGTATCCGTTCTCCCGCCGAGATAGCCTGAGATTCCGCCATAGGCGATACCAATCACCATATTGACCAGCGCTGCAATGAAGGCTACCATCAGAGAAATCCGTGTGCCGTACATCAGGCGCGTCAGGATATCGCGCCCAAGCTGATCTGTACCGAGCAGATAGGTATGATTCCATTTTTTCTGGCTGACTTCAATCCGGTTTCCTTCCTTGTCGAGGACAGTATTGGGAAGGCGGGAATAGTCAAGATATACCAGCGTATCATCATCCCACACAAAGGACGTCCTTTTCTGGGCATTGTCATCTTTTTTCTTTTTGAGCTGGCGGACAAGATTCCCTTCGTTATCCACCTCAATCAGCTTCATCCCCTGTGTAATATACAGATAGGATCCTTCCTCGGGCCCCGGGTAAACCGTAAGGAGCGGAGGGATACTGGCCATTTTATTGTTCTGCTCGGAATACGTATACGGTGTGAAAAACGGCCCTGCTAGGCAAAACACGAGGAGAATCAGAACCAGAATAAACCCACACAGTGCCGTCGGTTTATGGCGGAACCGAAACCAGACATCCCCCAGGAAGGAACGGGATTTCCGATAGATCCGTTCTGCCTCTTCTTCATTACCGGAGACACGTTCCCATTTTGTATGCTCTGTCATTCAAGATCCTGTCCCCTTTCCTTATTCATATTTGATGCGCGGATCAATCAAACAGTAGAAAATATCCACAATAAAGATCATCGCGATCAAAACCGTTGCATAAAAAATCGTCATTCCCATAATCGTGGTATAGTCTCTCTGGGTCACACTGTTTACAAAATATCCGCCGAGACCGGGAATCGCAAAGATTTTTTCAATCACGAAAGAACCTGTCAGCAGATTTGCAATTGTCGGCCCGAGAACCGTGATCACAGGTATTAAGGCATTTCGTAGAGCGTGCTTCCAGATGACACGAAACTCACTGATTCCCTTTGCACGGGCAGTTCGGATATAATCCTGCCCCATCACTTCCAGAAGGGAAGATCGCATCAGGCGAGCCAGAAAACTGATGGAATAACCGCCCATTGCAATCATAGGCAGAATATAGCCTTTCCAGGTATCCACCCCGTAAACCGGCGTCCAGCCTAATTTGAAGGAAAAAATGTAGAGAAGCCCGGTTGCAATGACAAAACTTGGAATGGTTACTCCCAGCGTGGCAAAGAACATCAGGAGCATATCCTGCCACTTCCCGTTCCGCAGAGCGGCTACAATGCCCATCGGAATACTCATCAGGAGCACAAAAACAAGCGTTACAAGACCAAGTGTGCCGGAATACGGCATACCGCCTTCAATAAAATCATTCACCGTTTTCCCTGTATACTTGTAACTCGGGCCAAAATCAAAATGAAGCACGCCGATCATGTAATCCACAAACTGCTTCCAAAGCGGATCATCCAGATTGTATTTTGCGTTCAGGGCGTCCAATACAGCCTGAGAAACCTGCTTCTGAGAGGTAAACGGGCTTCCGGGGACTATGTGCATCAGGCAGAATGTCAGCAACGCAATCATGAAAAGCGTCACGATCATAATCAGCACTCTTTTAATCAGATATTTCGTCATGTGTCAGCGATCCTTCCGTTTCTGCCCGTGCCGGCTTTCCAAAAAGAAATGTGCAACGTCATGCAGAATCGTTGCACCGTGGTTGCTTTATTATAAAGCAAAACGCATATTTATTCAAGCCAATCCCCTGAAAAAGAATACCAAAAATCTTCTGCCTTCCGTGTTTCAGGTTTGTCATCCTGCACAAACGCAAGAGGATAGGCCATGACAAAATGACAAAACTAAGAAGGAATCTCCTCCACTCCTTCCAATGCTACGTCAAGCATTCTCCAAAGATCTTTATAGGCCTGTTTAGCCTTTTCATATTTCTTTTCAGAAAAAGAGATAAATGGATCATATCGGGAAGCATTCTCCCAAAGCGTGAGGGTATCAGAAATATCATCAAGCGTCTCCGGAAGTGAAATTCCGGCATGCTCACATCTCATGCATAACTTTGTGATATTATGTGTAAATTCAGGCTGTTCCCCTCGCATCATAATAATTGCTTTTAACAGCTTTTCTACTGCCTGCTGAATGTGGTAAGCAGCTGCCGAAACCGCATATTCATCAGGAAAATCCTCTTCCACTTTTTGGCACACCTGAAAGTCTCTTAGAGCAAGTGTCTGAAAATCACTTACACTTAACATAGACGCTAACTCCTTTTTCATCAATCTCTTTTTTTAACAAGCTGTTCTTGATCCGGTTATAATGGACAACGTCCACTTCTGAATTAACTCCGCAATAGAACTGCCGTGCCATCTGCAGAAACATATCCTCAGAAATATCCGGCGCGTCAATTGCGAGATCAAGATCGCTTAAAGCCCCGCATCGAGGCGTCACAGCGCTACCGAAAATAATCAGACGCTGAATTTTGTCATTCTTTTTGGCTATGTCAATTGCTTCCTGCGTAGCTTTTTGTTTTGTTGGAAAAACATAACACAAAACATCATCGCCCGTTGTGACTGGTGAAAACCGATACAACATCAATCACCAAACTTTCTTTATCATTTTTTATATTATACACGATAGATGCCCCAGTCTTCAATATTAAAACGTTAAATATTTGCAGAATCGACAGCCAGACAGAGTGACAAAACTCCCGATATGCTGCCCTGTCACTCTGTCCTACCAGGGAAACGCCAAAAATCAGCCCGGGATATCCCGGGCTGATAAATAACATCGGTTTATATATTATGCTTCTGCAGGCTGAGCATACTGGAAGAAGAAATAACCCATCGGCGTATAACCCAAATTGGTCAATCCATTTGCGCAATACATATTTGTGTAGTAATATACTGGGCATACAGGGAATCCGCCTTCTCCAAAAAGCGTCTCTTCTGCGCCATAGAGGAGAGCGTCACGATCTTCACCAGCTAGCATAGCTTTTGCTGCTGCAATTGCTTCATCAAATGCCTCATCGCTATAAAGACCATAGTTATAGGAATTACCAGTTACCATCAGTTCAAGGTAGGTAATGGGGTCATTGTAGTCGGCAATCCACCCAAGACGTGCAACCCCGAATGCATGCTCACCAAGGCCATTGGTATATGTTGCCCATTCCTGATTTTCTAAGGTGATGCTCATACCAAGCACTGTCTCCCAGTCAGAGCCACAGGCTTCTGCAATTGCCTTATGTGTATCAGAAGTATTAAAGTTGTAGACAACCGTCGTATTCGGATCCCATGCACCTTCATCAACAGCTTCCTGATAAAGCTGCTGAGCAAGCTCACAACGTCCAGAATAGGTGTCTAACTCTGCATCAGGATACATTGTCTGAAGAGTGTTGTAAAGTGCACCGAGTTCAGACACACCAAATGCAAAGTCTGCACCAGTAGAATCCAGAATTCCAGAAGCAACAAAGCCAGTAGCAGGGCTCTGACCTCCCTGAGTCACGTTCTCAACAATGTTCTCTCTGTCAACAGAGAGTACCATTGCAGCACGTACACGCCAATCGGTAATCTTGGAACAGTTGAGGTACAAGTAATATGTACCAACATATGGATTGATAAAGCAGTCGCCAGAAGCCTGGAGGCTTGCAATAAGATCAGTTGGGAAACTCTCAATGAACTGCCACTCACCAGACTGATATGCAGAGAGAATTGCCGTCTCGCTATCACTGAGCCACCAAACAATTGCGTCAGGCCCAAGATTATCAGCATCATAATAAGAGTCATTAGGCTCCATACGAATGTAAGAGTCATGAACCCATTCCGTGATTTTATACGGACCATTGACAACAATATTCGCCGGATCCGTCCAGTTGTCACTTGCTTCTACAACATCCTGGCGAACAGGCATAAGAGATGCAAATGCGCACATTTCAATGAAGTAAGCACAAGGAGCTTCGAGGGTAATCTCAAGAGTTTTGTCGTCGATCGCCTTTATACCAAGTTCACTCTTATCCTTTTCACCTGCTTGAATAGCTGCTGCATTCACAACTATATTGTCAAGAAAATAACCATAGTCAGATGCAGTTGCAGGATCAACAACACGCTGCCAAGCATAAACGAAATCATTTGCAGTAACTGGCTGACCGTCGGACCAGAAGATATCGTCACGAAGTTTAAACGTATATACTGTCAGATCCTCAGAAACCTCATAAGATTCAGCTTGACCAAGCACAACTTCAGTAAGCTTCATGTTGGGGTCATCAGCAGGGTTTTCATCAACAATCTGATATTTCATGAGGTTCTCAAACATATGCTGAACATATGAAGAACCATCAACAGAACTGATGATTGCCGGATCAATTGTCTCGGGCTCTGATGCAATGCAAGCATTTACAATGAATTCATCATCTGCAGAGGCAGAAATTGCGCAGAGAGAAAACACCATGCACAGAGCAATTACAAGTGCGAGGATTTTTTTCATATTTGCTTCTCCTTTTTTTTATTTTGTCTTTAGTTCATCATTTAATGAACTAAAGAGATATACGTTGAGAATATACCACCGCCCGTTAAATTATACAAGAGGGTAGTTCAATTTTGTTAATTTCTCACAATATTTTTAAATCCCCACTTGCACAGTGTTGATGCCAATGCGTTAAAATACACGATAGAATGACCTGTACCTCAACGTTTTTCGCGTCAATAATGCACGATTTAGCAACAACTCCACCTTTTCCAGGTGATCAGAAGGGGGATTCATTG
>JAFUGY010000037.1 GCA_017469115.1 Oscillospiraceae bacterium | reverse complement strand
TGTACGGCCCGCTGACGAGCGTGCTGATCTCGGTAATCGTGTCGTTCATCGAGATGCTCACCATCAGCACGACAGGCCCTTATGGATTTTTGATGAATGTGGTGTCCACCTGCGCATTTGCAGCTCCTGCCGCCTGGTTCTACCAGAAAAACCGCACGCAGAAGGGCGCTGTAATCGGGCTGGTGATCGGCATTCTCACTATGGTGGCAGCCATGCTGCTGTGGAACTATATTATCACGCCGTTTTACATGGGCGTTCCGCGGGAGACGGTGGCCGGGATGCTGATGAGTGTGTTTCTTCCCTTCAACCTTGTGAAGGGCGGCATCAACGCAGCTTTGACGCTTCTGCTTTATAAACCGGTGGTGAGCGCGCTGCGCAAGGCAGGGCTTGCCAAGCCGAGCAGCAGCAAGGGCAGCTTCAGCTTTGGGTTCACGCTTTTTGCACTGGCCGTGCTGGTGACGTTTGTGCTGCTCTTCCTCACAATGATCGGAGTGCTGTAAAATTCATAAATATTCATAAAAAACAGCAGGTTTTCCCGATAAATTCCGTATGGTTTTTCCATCTTGACAAGAAAAACGCTTTGCGTTATAGTGTAAACAGACTTAAACTTGGAGATTGAACGATGAATTCTGCATTCTCTTTTGCAACCTACTATTATTACTTTACCGGCATTCGCGGGTAAGGATAATTTGTGGTGCAAAAGAAGAGAAATCCCAAGATATTTTGCCGCACAGGTTATCCTGTGCGGCTTTTGTTTTTCAGGAGGAGAAAACAATGATTGTTGTATTAAAACACGGTGTTTCCGAAGAGAAAAAGGCACAGCTCATCGCCTGGCTGCAGGCACTGGGCTTAAGAATCCACATCTCAGACGGTGAATTCCAGACGGTGCTGGGGCTGGTCGGCGATACGTCAACCGTTGACATTGATCTCGTAGAGAGCCTGGAGATTGTTGACAGCGTCAAACGCGTGACGGAGCCCTTTAAGATGTGCAACCGGAAGTTCCACCCGGAATCAATGGTGGTGGAAGTCGGCGATGTGAAAATCGGCGCAGGAAACTTCGTGATGATTGCAGGGCCGTGCTCCGTAGAGTCGGAAGAACAGATTGTGACGGTGGCCAAAGCCGTGAAAGCGGCGGGCGCCAGCCTGATGCGCGGCGGTGCTTTTAAACCCCGGACCTCTCCTTATGATTTTGCAGGCCTCAAGGCCGAAGGGCTGGAACTGCTCAAGATCGCAAGGAAAGAAACCGGCCTGCCCATCGTCACCGAGCTGATGAACATCAACGATCTGCCGCTTTTTGAGGACGTGGATGTGATTCAGATCGGCGCACGCAACATGCAGAATTTTGACCTGCTGCGGGAACTCGGCAAACTGGACAAGCCGATTCTCCTCAAGCGCGGGCTGGCAAACACCCTGAAAGAACTGCTGATGAGCGCAGAATACATCATGGCCAGCGGCAACGAGCGCGTGATGCTGTGTGAACGCGGCATCCGCACCTTCTCCGACTATACGCGCAATACGCTGGACCTCTCGGCGGTGCCGATGCTGCATGAGCTGACGCATCTGCCCATTATTGTAGACCCGAGCCACGCCACCGGAATCGCAAGGCTTGTGCCTCCCATGGCACTGGCAGCCACAGCCGGCGGAGCGGACGGCCTGATTATTGAAGTGCACAACGACCCCATCCACGCCCTTTGCGACGGCGCCCAGAGCCTGCGTCCGGAAGAATTTGCCGCATTGGCTGAGAAAGTGCGCGCGATCAGGGAGATTGTGAAATGAAGACAGGTACGGTTGGAATCGTCGGTCTGGGACTGATCGGCGGAAGCTTTGCAAAAGCATACCATGCAGCCGGCTGGACCGTTTACGCCAGCAACCGCACCGAGCGTGTGCTGGAATTTGCCAAGATCGGCGGAGATGTGGACGAGATGCTGACGGAAGAAAACGTAGGCCAGTGTGACCTGGTGCTGCTGACGATCTTCCCCGAGGCTTCGATTGAAGCGCTGAAAAAGCTTGCCCCTTACATCGGCAAAAAACCGCTGGTGATGGACTGCTGCGGCACCAAACGCGTGGTCTGTGATGCTGCTTTTCCGATGGCGGAAGAATACGGCTTTACCTTTGTGGGCGGGCATCCGATGGCAGGCACTCAGTATTCCGGCTATAAATATGCACTTGTGGATATGTACAAGGATCAGCCGATGGTGATTGTGCCGCCGACATACGACGATATCTTTCTGCTGGACCGGGTGAAGGAACTGCTCTCCCCCGTCGGGTTCTCCCATTTTTCGGTAACGACGGCGGAAGCCCATGACAAAATGATCGCTTTTACCTCCCAGATGGCACACGTGGTTTCCACCGCATATGTAAAAAGCCCGACGGCGAAACTGCATCACGGCTTTTCGGCCGGGAGTTATAAAGATTTGACACGTGTTGCGCGGCTGAACCCCACCATGTGGGCAGAGCTGTTTCTGGAAAACCGGGACAATCTGATTTATGAAGTAGACACCCTGATCAACAACCTCACAAAAGTGCGGGATGCCATGGAACAGAATGACCGGGAAACGCTGGTTGATCTGCTGGAAGAAGGCAGGCGCCTGAAAGTGGAGATTGACGGCTTATGAGATGCGTGAAGGTGAATGCCCCTTCCGGTGCGTATGAGGTAAAGATCGGCACAGGCCTGCTGCCGACGCTCGGCGAAGAAGTGAAGAACTGCACAAAGGCAAAGCGCTGCGCGGTATTTGCGGGAGAAAACGTCTTCCCTCTGTACGGGGAAACCGCCGTTCAAAGCCTGCAGAGAGCCGGATTGGAAGCGGAATCATACATCCTCCCTGCGGGAGAGGCCACCAAAAGCCTTGCATGGTACGGAACCTTACTGCGCTTTCTGGCGGAAAAGCGTTTTACCCGGAGCGACTGCGTGATTGCTCTCGGCGGCGGTGTAACGGGAGATTTATCCGGCTTTACGGCGGCAACCTATCAGCGCGGCATCCCCTATGTGCAGGTGCCGACGACGATTCTGGCCGCTGTGGATTCCTCGGTCGGAGGGAAAACAGCCATCGACCTGCCGGAGGGAAAGAACCAGGTGGGGGCTTTTTATCAGCCTTCGCTGGTGCTGTGTGACACCGATACGCTCTCTACCCTGCCTGAGCGGGAACGGAACGCGGGATATGCGGAAGTGATTAAATATGCCGTTCTGGGAGACAGGGCACTTTTTGAGACGCTGCAAAACCACAGCACAGATCTGCCTGCCATCATAGAAACCTGCGTAAAGTGCAAGGCAGAAATTGTGGCAGAGGATGAACATGATCTCGGGAAGCGGCGGCTTTTAAACCTCGGGCACACTTTCGGCCATGCGGTGGAGAGCAGAAGCGGCTATTCCCTGCTGCACGGGGAAGCCGTCAGCGTCGGGATGGTGATGATCTGCCGTGCTGCCGTGAAAAACGGGCTTCTTTCTCCGGATGCATGCCATTCTGTAATCCAACTGTTGAAAGATTACAGCCTGCCGACGGAGACAACATACACACCCGCAGAGCTATATGACACGTTGCTGCTGGACAAAAAGATCTCCGGCGGGAAGCTGCACCTGATTGTGCCGACGGCCATCGGGCAGTGCGACATTCTCCCGCTGACGCCGGAAGAAGTACGAAAATGGTTGAGAGACGCATTCCCATCGTAACAGGGTTTGCAAGCTGCTCATGCGAGACAGCGCAGCATCTCAATTTCGGTGCTGATTTGCAAGTTTATAGGGAAAATATCGGGTGAATCGGATGAGAAATGACATTTTGTTATCTCCCGGGGAACGATCGGGGAACATAAAAATTCCTTCCTCCAAGTCAGCCGTGCACAGGCTGCTGATCTGCGCAGCACTGGGGAAAGAGCGCGTTTGGCTGCAGTTTGACGGGCTTTCCAAAGATATCGCAGCAACAGCCGCCTGCCTGCAAGCTCTGGGGGCTGAAATACGAATCGAAGAGAACACCATCACGGTTGCGCCGATTGAAACAAGCGTAAAAAATGCGCTTCTCCCCTGTGGGGAGAGCGGCTCGACACTGCGCTTTCTCCTGCCGGTAGCAGGAGCGCTGGAAGCCGAAGGCACCTTCAAAATGGAGGGCAGGCTGCCGGAGCGGCCGATGCAGGTCTATGAAGAGCTGCTGCATACGCATGGAATGGAGATCCGGCGCTGCGGGGATGCGCTGCATTTTTCCGGCCGGCTGAAAAGCGGAGAGTATCCGGTGCCGGGTAATATCTCTTCCCAGTACTTTTCCGGATTGCTGATGGCGCTCCCTCTTCTGCAGGATGACAGCCGGATTGTTGCGGAGAGAACACCGGAATCGGCGCCTTATATCCGCATGACGGAAGATGCCCTTGCCCTGTCCGGGATTGCTTTTTGGGAGAAAGGCGAAACGGAATGGGCAATCCCCGGCAGACAGCGCTTTGCCCTCCCCTCCCGGCTTTCGGCGGAGGGTGACTGGTCGAATGCGGCATTCTTTCTCTGCATGGGAGCGCTTTCGGAAAAGGGCGTCACGGTTGGAGGGCTCAATCTCTCGTCCTCCCAGGGGGACAGGGAGATCGTTGAGCTGCTGATCCGCTTCGGTGCTGAGGTGGATCTTCTCCCGGCAGAAAACACCGTCACCGTTCGGAAAAGGGACCTGTGCCCGATGGTGATTGATGCCGCTGCAGTGCCCGATCTGGTGCCGGTGCTCTCCGTGCTCTGCTGCGGAGCGTGCGGCGAATCGAGAATTGTGAATGCCGGGCGGCTGCGTTTAAAGGAATCGGACCGGCTGGCAACCACGGCAAAGCTGATTGCCTCTCTCGGAGGAGAAGCGGAAGAACAACCGGACGGGCTTGTGATCCACGGAAGCGGAACACTCCGCGGTGGGATTGCGGACAGCTACAACGACCACCGCATTGCCATGAGCGCCGCTGTAGCTGCCTGCCTCTGCCGGGAGAGCGTAACGGTAACAGGTGCACAGTGTGTGGAGAAATCGTATCCCGCTTTCTGGGATGATTATGGGAGGTGCAGCGGATGAGCAGCATATTTACCGGGCAAAAGCTCAGGCTTTCCATTTTCGGGCAAAGCCATTCCGAGGCAATCGGCATGACGCTCGACGGCCTTCCGGCCGGGCTTGCCGTGGACTTGGAGACACTGCAGGCATTTCTCAACCGGCGAGCTCCCGGCCGGAACGATTGGTCAACTCCGCGGCGTGAGGAAGACCGGCCGGAATTTCTCTCCGGCCTGAAAGACGGTTTCACCTGCGGTGCCCCGCTGACGGCGATCATCCGGAACACCAACACCAGAGGAAAAGACTATGCCCAACTGAAAGTTTTGCCGCGACCCGGCCATGCGGATTACACGGCTGAGGTCAAATACGGAGGATATCAGGATTACAACGGAGGCGGGCACTTCTCCGGCAGGCTGACGGCACCGCTGTGCATAGCAGGCGGAATTGTGCTGCAGGAGCTGGAACGGCGCGGCATCACCGTGATGGCACGGATTGCCGCGATCTCCGGGATTTGGGACGACAGCCCGTTTCTCGAGCCGGTAGGCGAAAAACCATTTCCGGTAACGGATGACGCAATCGCCTCACAAATGATTGAGGCTATTGCAAGGGCAAGGGCGGAAGAAGACTCCGTCGGCGGGATCATCGAGTGTCAGATCCTCGGCCTGCCCGCAGGAATCGGCGACCCGATTTTTGACGGAGTCGAAAACCAGATTGCGCGGCTCGTCTTCGCCGTGCCTGCCGTGAAGGGCATTGAATTCGGAGCAGGGTTTTCCTCTGCCGAAAAACGCGGCAGCGAGAACAACGACGCCTTCTGCATAAAGGACGGGAGAATCCAGACCTGCACCAATCATGCCGGCGGAATTCTGGGCGGCATCACTAATGCAATGCCCGTCACCTTCCGCGCAGCCATCAAGCCAACGCCTTCCATTGCGAAGCCGCAGCAGAGCGTCAACCTGCAGACGGGAAGCGAAGAAACCCTCTGCATCACCGGCCGGCACGATCCGTGCATTGTGCCGCGGGCAGTGCCCGTGATCGAGGCCGCCGCCGCAATAGCGATTTATGATTTGATATAAAGTGCCTCGTACGGAGTGCATTGCAGGAGCTCGCACGACAACATTCTTCCTCGATTTAGGTGCATACAAGCGAGCTTTTAAATCGAAAACTGATTATTGAAATCTTATTTGGGGGATTAGAAATGGAACTGAACAACTATCGCGAAGAGCTCGACAGAATTGACAAGCAGCTTCTCTCCCTCTTTTCGGAGAGAATGGCCATTGCGGGGGAAATTGCCCAGTGGAAGCAGGAGAACAGCAAGCCGGTTCTCGACGTGCGGCGGGAAAAAGAAAAACTGCGCATGATGGAAGAGCTGAGCCCGGATGATTTGAAAGAATACTCGGTTTCGCTGTTTTCGATGATGATGGAGCTTTCCCGCAGTTATCAGAACAGGATTCTGCATCCTTCCAGCCCGGAAACCATTGCCATTGAAAAAGCGCTGAAGGAAACCCCTCAGCTCTTTCCCGAGACGGCGTTTGTCGCCTGTCAGGGGGTGGAGGGAGCTTATTCCGGCATTGCGTGTGAAAAGCTCTTCAAACGGCCCAGCATTTTCTACTTCTCCACCTTTGATGCGGTGTTTTCCGCCATTGAAAAAGGCCTCTGCAAATACGGCGTGATTCCTGTGGAAAACAGCACTGCCGGCACCGTGAATGCGGTTTATGACCTGATGCGCAAGCATGACTTTCGCATTGTGCGCTCTGTGCGCGTGAAAATTGACCATAATCTGCTGGTTCGCCCCGGAACGAAGGTCGAAGACATCCGGGAAATCTATTCCCACGCCCAGGCCATTGCACAGTGCTCCGCTTTCCTGCAGACGATGCCGAACGTCAAGGTAATCCCCTGTGAAAACACTGCCGTTGCTGCCAAGATGGTTGCAGAGTCGGAGGAAAAAGGCATTGCTGCCCTCTCTTCCCGTTCCTGCAGCAAATTGTACGGGCTTGAAATTCTGAAGCCCGATGTGCAGAATTCCGGCAACAACCACACCCGCTTTATCTGCATCTCAAAAGATCTGGAGATCTATCCGGGAGCCGACCGTACAAGTTTGATGATGGTGCTGCCCCATGAGCCCGGCTCTCTGTACCGGATGCTCTCGCGCTTCAATGCCCTCGGCATCAACCTGACGAAGCTGGAAAGCCGCCCGATGCCGGAGCGAAGCTTTGAATTTATGTTCTATTTCGATCTTGACACTTCGGTTTATTCCCCGCGGTTCATTCAGCTGATGGGTGAACTCGGCGATATCTCGGAAGAGCATGAATATCTCGGCAGCTACAGCGAGGTGATATGACATGCAGTGCGGACTGTTGGGAGAAAAGCTCGGCCACAGTTACTCTCCCCAGATTCACGGGGAACTGGCAGGCTACGAATACCGCCTGTATGAAAGAGCGCCGGATGAGGTGGAGGAATTTGTCCGCCGGGGCAGCTGGCACGGAATGAACGTGACCATCCCGTATAAGAAAACCGTCGTTCCTTTTTGTGATGAGCTATCGGAGACGGCTGCCGCCATCGGGAGTGTGAACACCCTTCTCCGAAGAGAAGACAACACCCTTTTTGGCGACAACACCGATGCCTTCGGCTTTGAGACGCTGCTCTGCAGTGTGATGTCCGAAAGCCTTACAGGCAAAAAGGCGCTGGTTCTGGGCACAGGCGGAGCTTCCGTCACGGTATGTGCGGTGTTGAAAAAACGAGGCGCAAATGTCGTGCCCATCTCCCGGAGCGGAGAGAATCACTACGGTAATCTCAATCTGCATGCAGACGCCGCTCTGCTGGTGAACACCACCCCCGTCGGGATGTATCCGAAAAACGGCGAGCGCCCGGTGGATCTCACGGCATTTCCCTCTCTGGAGGCTGTGCTGGATGTTGTCTACAATCCGGCGCGCACTGCTCTGCTGCTGCAGGCAGAGGCGCTGGGCATTGCAAATGCCGGTGGGCTTTTAATGCTGGTGGCACAGGCAAAGCGCAGCGCAGAAATCTTCCTCGGGAAGACACTGCCGGACAGTGAGATCAGCCGCATCACTTCTCTGCTCCGAAACCAGATGCAGAACATGATCCTGATCGGGATGCCTGGCGCGGGGAAATCCCTCGTCGGAAAGGCACTGGCCGAACAGCTCGGACGACCCTATTATGAGGCGGATGAAGAGCTGGAAAAAGCCGCCGGAATGCCGATCCCCGCGATTTTTGAACGGGAGGGCGAAGCAGGTTTTCGCGCCAGAGAGACGAAAACCCTGGCAGCACTCGGAAAGCTCTCGGGAGTTGTCATCTCCACCGGTGGAGGCTGCGTCACCAGAGAGGAAAACTATCCGCTTCTGCACCAGAACGGTGTGATAATCCGCATCCACAGGGATACGGACAAGCTTGCGCGGGACGGTCGGCCTCTCTCCCTGCATGCCGATTTGAACAAAATGTTTGCCGTCCGCGATCCGCTTTACACCCGTTTTGCTGATTACACCGTGGACAATAACGGCATTCTGATCTATACCCTGCAGGCCATCAAGGAGGTTTTGACATGAAGTTCCTGATTATCAACGGCCCCAATCTCAATATGCTCGGCCTCCGGGAGCCGGATATCTACGGCAAACAGGATTTTCACGCGCTGGAGAAATTCATCCGGGACACCTGCGTTTCGGAAGGGATTGAGGCGGAGCTCTTTCAGTCCAACCACGAGGGGGCAATCGTCGATGCCATCCAGGCAGCTTACGGAAAAGCGGACGGAATCGTTATCAACCCGGCTGCCTACACCCATACCAGCATCGCCATTCTTGACGCGCTGAAAGCCGTGAGACTCCCCGCGGTTGAAGTGCATCTCTCGGATATTGCCCAGCGGGAGAGCTTCCGCCACATTTCGTATGCCGGGATGGCCTGCATCAAAAGCTTCATCGGTCTCGGGTTTGAAGGCTACCGCCAGGCAATTCTTTATCTCAAAGAATACCTGAACAATTCGGAACAGCAGCGCTGAATCCTTTAAAAAAACCACACCGCATTCTGCCTGTTTGATTGGCAGCTGCGGTATGGTTTTTATCTTTTATCCGGAATCAGTTGTTCAAAATCAGTCTTCAAAATTGAAGGCTACTTTGAGATCATCAATTTCCTTGTCGCTGATATGGACGATATCC
>JAFUGY010000005.1 GCA_017469115.1 Oscillospiraceae bacterium | reverse complement strand
TCAAGAGCTAATATGTAAAGGGTAGTTTCTGCTACCTAATACATATGACTGCGGCTCATTTGTGGTAAATTGCGTTGCAGTTGTAAGAAAGGAGCGTAAAACAGGCGCAGGCCTCTAACTGCACAGCATTATATCACAGAAAAGGAGAACCATGCTCATGAAATCAAATTTTGAAGAAATGGGCGGTACATACCGTCAGGAGGGAGATTGTCTTCTCCCGAATCTGTCCCTGCCGCCGGACACCGAGCAGTACCCTCTCGGCAAATATGGTCGATTGCGAAAACAATACTTGAAGGAGCACCGTCGCGCCCTATACACCTGCATGATGGCCGACGGGACGCTCTGGAAACATCTTGTCGAGATCGACTACTCCTGCAATGATCGGCTGGAAATCATCGAAACGGCTATGATGAAGCAGGAAAGCGTGACCGAAGCCCTGAAGGCCTCCGATCAGATGGAATGGGTCCGCCGCCGAAACTCCATCCGCAATCGTGCGGAGGAAGTCATCCTGACAGAACTTGTATATGCATAAAGACAATGCCCGTTACCGGCTTCGTGCTGATAACGGGCAATTATCATTGTTGTGGATTTGCAAACTTGTACTTGCCTTTTCCGTATCCACTTACGGCTTGAATCAAACCTGCATCTTTTAGCTTTGTGATTAGGTTCCCAGCTGCAGTAATGGAAATACCCACAGCTTCCATAATATCACTGCGTCCGAAAATGCCATCAATACCCATTTGATTAAATAGACGCATGGCATTTGCCTTTATATTTTTTTTGGCATCTAACCTGTTAATTGCTTTTTGAATTGACAGCTTTTGAGCCTCAATTAACATGTTTTCCTCGTTGATCGCAACTTTCTCCGGGGCAACTGACACCTTTTCCACCGGGACATTGTAGTTCAGGTTGTAAAGGGTAACGATGAAGGAAGATATGTCAGAATAGAATTTCGGCTCCAATTCTGGCCGATAGTTGACAGCATTGTGATAATCCTCCTTGATTTTCTTAAATCCGCTGCCCCTGCGCTCCATGTAATTCATGCGGCTGAACACATCGGCAATGACCGGATTGCGTCGTTTGGAAGAGATATTGTCGGTATCCAGATTTTGAACAAGAGAGCCATCCATCATGCCGCCGGGAGAATAGATCTCCATCCGATCATCAAAAATGTCGATATGAACTTCACTGCCGAGAATCATATAATCACGATGGATGAGCCCGTTTACGATACATTCCAACACGGCTCTCTCCGGGTATTCCGGCATTTCGACCCGACCGCTCCCCGTCTTTTTCCAGCGTTTTTTCGTGTTGTTGCGTACAAACTCTTCCCCGCCCTGGAGAAGTGTGATCAGGCTGCCGCTGATTTCCTTGTCGTCCAGTGCCTCCATGACACCGGAGGCTTTGGAAAGGCCATACCATCTGGTGCAGAAAATGCGTGAAAACCGCATTGGCGATTCGTCTGCAAGCAAGGCTCCTGCGTTGGTCAACATGCCGTCTTCGTCAACCAGCCCAAAGGACAGAAAATCAGAGTCTTCCAGTTCAAGCCCTGTCCGCTGCCTGTAAACGGAGCGCAGCTTTGTAAAGGCATACCGATCTAACGGATAGCGAGAGGAAAGGCTGTCATAAGTGCTTCCGCTCCCACGCAAAACAAGCCGCTTTAACGCCGTAGCATCGGCAGGCACGCTTTCGTTGCCGATTCTTACATAGGCGATCCGGTTGCCATCTCCAATGTAGTAATAAGGCGTCTCCTGCCCAGCAGGCACCTTCACGATAATAAAATCTCTGTCGTTTTCGGAATGATTCTCCAGAATGATCTGCGGGACCGGGTCCATTTTGGTTTTGACCGTCTCGCTGATTTTCTCCGAGACATCTTTCGCATCTTTGAGGCCAACCAATTCTTCATCGTCAGATACGCCGAAAATCAGTGCACCGCCGATACCGTTTGCAAAAGCGCTGATGCTTTTGAGCCAGCTTTTGGGCTTGCGCTCTTCCAGCATTTCCTTCTTGTCATATTCGGTTGCCTCGCCGATATAATCAGAAATCCTCATAGAAATGCACACCTCTCATTCCGATTCGTTTTCTTTCTTCTTCGCCCGGCTCTTATACACGTTATGCCGGTTCTTGCACTCATGGCTGCAAAACTCGTTGCTGGGACGGCTGGCTACAAAGACCTTCATGCAGTGCTTGCACAGTCGTAGCGGCGTCTTTTCGTCCGTGAGCATGAAGCTGAACAT
>JAFUGY010000036.1 GCA_017469115.1 Oscillospiraceae bacterium | reverse complement strand
TGTCGAAGTCGGGAACGCAGATGAAATCTGCAACGATCCGCTGCACCCCTATACAAAAGCGCTGATATCCGCTGTTCCCCGTCCCGATCCCAGAAAGGAACGCGAACGAACGGTGCTGAAACTGCCGGGAGAACCCCCAAGCCCATTGAATCTGCCTGCCGGCTGTCCCTTTTCGCTTCGGTGCCGTTATGCCTCCAAGCAATGCCGGGAGGAAATGCCTCAATTGCGGCAGGTGTCAGGGCGAACCGTTGCATGCCACCGTGTGTCTTAACGCAGTAAAAAGGCATTCTGCTTTTTTATGATAAACCCACCTGTATCCTGCGAAAATAAAACTGAAGGAGGAACCCATGAAAAAACATCTGACCCATATTCTCGCTGTGATCCTTGTAATGTCTGTTCTTTTCAGCATTGCTGCTCTTCCCGCATTTGCTGACGGTGACAAAGAGCTTTTTATTGCCACCGTTTCCGGATCCGGTGATCTGGATCCCGCCGGTATTGCCATCGATATGTGGACGGAGTACTGCAAGCTCTGTGTTGATCCGTTAATCCGCTTTGATGAAGCCGGAAACATCATCTACGAAGCAGCCGAAAGCTACGAAGTCAGTGATGACGAGCTTGTCTGGACGTTTCATCTCCGTGAAAATGGAAAATGGAGTGACGGCTCTCCCGTTGTCGCCGGAGACTTCATCAACACAATCCATCGCGCTTTGAATCCCGATAACGGAATGTCAATTTATGCCAGCGTTCTGTACAGCATTGTCGGTGCACAGGAAGCCCGCAGCGGGGAAGCTGATCTCAACAGCGTTGCAGCAGTAGCCCTGGATGATTACACCCTTCAGTTCACCCTGAAAGCTCCCTGCACCTATTTCACGAGCCTTCTTACGGTTGGCCCCTTCTATCCGTCAAAAACCGGCCTTGCTACGCTTGAGGATCCTTCCTGGTGGAAAAACCCGGCCTCCAGCCTCGGCAACGGTGCTTTTTATCTGACCGATTTTGTAGACGGAGAGTACTATGAAGTTGCAAAGAACCCGTATTACTGGAATGCAGATGCAGTCAATCTGGATTCCATCAAAGTATACTTCATCTACGACCAGCAATCTCTTCTGGCCGCTTATCAGACCGGTGAAGTAGATGTTGCAACCGGTCTTCCCGATTACATTCGCGATGCCTATGCCGGCAGTGATGAGCTGTTTATCTGGAATATGCTCACATCAAAGTTCGTTCTTCCCAATCTCAATGTGAAGCCGCTGGATGATCTTCGCGTGCGTGAGGCAATTGCCCTTGCATTGAATCGCGAAGAGATCTGTGCTGTCATCGGGGCTGACTATATTCCTTCCACCTCCTATGTAGCGGAATTTATGCTTTCCAATTCCTCCTCTGAGTATTTCAGCAAGGAGAAGGCACCTCTGTTTACAGAAGATATTGCCAAAGCACAGCAGCTGCTGGCAGATGCCGGATATCCGAATGGTGATGGGTTCCCCGTGCTCACTTACACTTACCCCAACAGCGACAAAGATGCCCTTCTCGCCCAGGCAATCCAGGCACAGCTCAAAGCAAACCTCGGGATCACAATTGATCTGATCGGCGTAGAAGACCAGGTTTATTCCAGCAACCGCAGCGAAGGCAGCTATGATCTCATCCGTCACAGCTGGACGGCAGACTTCAATGATCCCATCAATTATCTTGATCTCTATACCTCATACTCCGGTGGCAACTACAACCATGTCAATCTGCCCGAATATGATGCCCTCATTGAAGCTTCCAATGTAACAGCAGATCAGGCAGAACGGAATGAACTCCTCCATCAGGCAGAACAACTCCTCGTCGGCGAAAACTTCTTTGTAATTCCTGTTGCAACGCAGGTCTACATCTGCCTCTGGAATCCCCGTCTGAGCGGTGTTACCATTAATGAAAAAGGCGAACCGATGTATCGCTATGCCGACATTGCAGCCTGAGGACCCTCAAAAACTGTAAAATATACTTGACGACAACTTGGCAATCCTTTATGATTACGACAAATCCAGATTCTGATTCTGGATTTGTCGTAATTTTTTATCGAAGAGAACGGGATGCTCTATCCCATTGAAATTAAGCAAAGCCATGCGGTTACGGCTGATGAAGCCGGTGCATTTACCGTATTGGACAGAGTGGAAGAAAAACGTCGCGGTATGGGTGCAATTATTTGTGCTTGCCCACAACCCAATTTGCTGAGAGACAATCTCCTGCAGCTGCCGGTGTGGTATATCTGAATTAAAGTCATTTGTGTTCTTGACATAATTGAAAAATAGGTATAATATAATTATGAAAGAAATAGAATTTATTTGGGATGAAAACAAGAATCTGATCAACATCAAAAAGCATGGTATCAGCTTTTCCGAAGCGGCAACAGTTTTCTATGATACTGAAGCAATCGTCTTTGATGACCCGGATCACTCGGAGACAGAGGATAGGTTCTTGATCCTCGGCTTGTCTCAAAATGAGCGGCTTTGTATTGTAAGCCACTGTTATCGTGGAAACGATGATATTATCCGTATTATTTCTGCAAGAAAAGCCACCAAAAAGGAAACTGCCATATATAACGATTGGAATGGAGGAGAATGAAATGAGAGACGAGTATGATATTGAAAGTTTGAATCCAAGGAAAAATCTCTATACGAATCGATTGAAAAGGCAGATTACCATCAATATCAACGAAGATACAATCGCATATTTCAAACATCTCTCCGACCAATACGGACTGCCTTATCAAACTTTAATTAATTTGTATCTCACAGACTGTGCCAAAAATAAGCGTGAGCTGCAAATGGCTTGGAACTGATTTTCAAAGATTTCCGGGTACCGCTTGTTTCTCTCCGTAAAATGTGGTACAGTATCCTCAGTTCCTGTAAAAGAGAGGATTGACGGATGGAAATCACCAAGCTGCAAAGAATCAACGAGCTGGCGCACCTTGCCAAAACCCGCGACCTGACGCCTGAAGAGCTCGCCGAGCGCGATGTTCTCCGCAAGTTATATATTGCCGAGTGGCGGCGCGGTGCCGAGCAGGTGCTCGAAAATACTTATCTTGTCACACCCGATGGCACAAAGCACAAGCTTCAGAAAAAATCCGAAAAGGGAGGCAATCATCATGCCTGATCAGAAGTTCGATAGCGGCGCCCAGGCACAGCTTCCGCCTGCAGAGCAGGCGTATGAAGCACCGAAACACGAAGCCTTCACGGAACCCCCTCCGGCTCCTGATTTTTCCTCCGAGTTCTCGTTCTCTGCATCTTCTGCAGAGGCAAAGCCTGCCCGCAACAGGCATACCAAGCTCTTTTCTGTCATCAGCTACCTCACGTGGTTTTGCTGGATTGCGGCTTTCCTCCTCCATGATAAAGACGATAAGATGGCCCGCCATCACATCAATCAGGCGCTGGTTGTCAATGTTCTCGAGTCCATCGGCACCATTCTCTCCCGCATGGGTGGCATCATCGGCGTCGTCGGCACCATAGTTGACTTTGCCGTTCTCGTCTTCATCATCATGGGCATTTACCGTGCCGCCAAGCTGAGTGACGAGCCTCTCCCATTCATTGGTGACATCAAATTGCTGGACTGATTTTCATAGCTCAATAAAGTAGCATCGCCGAAAGCATCAACCTTCCGGCGGTGCCGTTTTTGTTTTGGGCAAAGGCGGTCTTCTGCCTCTTGCAGAAAATGAAGAAGAACGCTATCCTTTTTATTCACCCTGAATGAATCCTGAAACGAATCATTCTGCTTGAGAAATCAGTCGCAAAAAATATCGAAATGGCTGAATTTTCCCTTGTGATTGCCGGAATGGTGTTGTATAATCTATAATTAGTGTTAACATTGCGTTAATTTTCCGGGATAGGAACTGTATGTAGTTTCTTCCGTAAGACAGTTCCTATGAAATCAAGACTGAAAAACAGGAGGTGTGCGAATGTCATTTGATGCAATTACGAGCATTGCACAGGCAGAAGACGCAGCAAAGGTTGCCGTTCAGTATGCAAAGGCACAGGCAAAGCAGATGCTTGCCGATGCCGACGCCGCGGGAAAAGCTTCCATTGACGCTTCCATAGCCCGAGCGGAAAAGGAGCTGGATGAGCTGAGGCTGAAGTCGGATGAAAAGTCCGTCAACGATGCCAAAAAGCTTCGCCGCGAGCTGGACACCAAAAAAGCCGTTCTTCGCGCCGGAGCCGAAGCAAAGCTCGAAGCCGCCGCGACGCTCGTGGCAGAAAGGATCGTGAGCGGCTGAGATGGCTATTTTGCAGATGAAACGGCTGACGCTGGCTGTAATCCGCAGCCAGAAAGAAGCGCTTCTCAAAGATCTGATCCGGCACGGTTGTGTCGAAGTTGCTGAAATTGACGATCTTGTCAAAGAATCTGAGATCAGCACGCTCGTCAAAAGCGAAGGATCCGATCTCATGAAGTACAAGCAGGCCTATGCCTCTCTGCAGCACGGCATTGAATTGCTGAACCGCTATGTGCCGAAAAAGTCTCCTCTCCTTGCCGCCAAGCCCGAAGTTGCTCCCGAGGAATTCCTCAAGGAAACAGGGCTCTGGGGTGCGGTTCAGTTTGCCCAGCAGATAGAGGAGAACGACGGGCGCATCAAGCGCATTGCCGCGGAGGAAAGCCGCCAGCGCTCTGTCATTGAGAGCCTGAAGCCCTGGGCCGACCTGACGATGCCCCTCAACACCGACGGCACGGAGTATACGTCCGTTCTCCTCGGGATGATTCCCGCGCGGATCTCCCTGGAAGAGGTCGCATCCTCCATCGAAAAGGTGACGGACGAAGCCCAGCTTTACTCCGTCAGCGACGATAAATCCCAGCATTACGTCATGCTGATCTGCCTGCGGGAGAAGCTCTCCGAAGTGCAGGATGTTTTGCGTGACTATGGCTTCACCGCCGCAACGGTCACCGGTCTCGATGGTTCTGCCCGCGAGTGCATCGGCAAAGCCGAAGTTGCGCTCAAAGAGCTGGCGGCAGAAAAGGCCGGCCTCGTCAAAGCCATTGAGGCGGAGGATGTCCGCCGCGATGAGATGAAGCTTGCGCTCGACAGGATGAGCGCCCGCATCGCCATTGCCGAGGCCGAAGAAAAGCTTTTCGGCACCGAATCGGTTGTCATGATGGAAGGCTGGATGCCCGCCGAGCGCGAAGAGGAGCTCTCCCACGTGTTCGAAGGCTATACCTGTGCTTATGAAACCCGCGATCCCTTGGAAGAAGAATATCCCGACGTGCCTGTGAAGCTGAAAAACAACCGCGTGACCGACGGTTTGAACATGGTCACCAATATGTATTCGCTCCCAGCCTACGGCACGGTCGATCCCAACCCCCTCATGGCCCCCTTCTTCATCGTGTTCTTTGGCCTGATGTTTGCCGACATCGGTTACGGGATTCTGATGATTCTCGCAGCCCTTGTGGCTTTTGCCAGGATTAAACCGCAGGAGGGTTCTCTTTCCTTCTGCCGTCTGCTCCTCTGGGGCGGCATTGCCACCACGGTAGCCGGGTTTATGACGGGCGCCTTGTTCAGCGATGCCCCGAAGCAGATTTATGATGTCATCTGTGCCCACAAGGGCATCGAGCCCACATGGCAGGGTCTGCCGAGGCTCTTCAGCCCCACTGAGGACAGCATTGTTATTCTCGTCGGCTCCCTGATTCTCGGCTGGCTGCACTTGAACACCGGCATGGTAGTTTCCTTTGTCCAAAAGTGGAAGCACGGCAACAAGGCCGATGCCATCTGGGAAGAAGGTTCCCTTTGGGTTCTTCTCATCGGCATTGTCATCTTTGCCCTGAAAAAGCTCAATGTCCTTCCGGGCATCCCCAACGTTGTTGCCATCGGTGCGCTGGTCATCGGTGTGGTCATGCTTCTCTTCGGCGCCGGGCGGAATGCCACCGGCATCGGCAAGGTCACAGCGGCCTTCGGCTGCATCTACAACACGGCAACGGGCTGGTTTGGCGATATCCTCTCCTATTCCCGTATCATGGCCCTCATGCTGGCCGGCGGTGTTGTCGGGCAGGTGTTTAACACCGTTGCCATCATGCCTGCCAAAAACGGCGGCATCAACGCCTTCACGGTCATCGCCTTTGTGCTGATCTTCCTCTTGGGCCACGCCATGAACTTCGGCCTGAACCTCCTTGGCTGCTACGTGCACGACCTTCGTCTCCAGTGCCTTGAGTTCTTCGGCAAATTCTATCAGGACGGCGGAAAACCGTTCAAACCGCTTAAACTCAGCGGCAAGTTTGTCCGTGCAAAAAACTGAAAATCCCAATCAACGAAAAGTAATAAATTTTTATCATATTTTGGAGGATGAAACAATGGATTTCCTGAACACAATCGGTGGAAAAGCTCTTGCCCTTCTGGGCGCAACCCTCGCTGCTGCACTTGCCTGTACTGGTTCTGCAAAAGGTACCGGCCTCACCGGTGAAGCCGGCGCCGGCCTCGTCTCCGAAGATCCCAGCAAGTCCGGTAAAGTCATGATCCTGCAGGTCATTCCTGGTACCCAGGGCCTTTACGGATTCGTTATCTTCTTCCTTGCCTACCTCAAGATCACCGGCATGGAAGCCATCTCCGTTGCCCAGGGTATGGAAATCATTTCCGCCTGCCTCCCGATCGGCATCGGCGGTCTGCTCTCTGCTATTGCACAGGGCAAAGTTGCTGCTGCATCCATCAACATTCTTGCCAAGAAGCCGGATGACTGGTCCAAGGGCATGATCATGTGCATCGTTGTCGAGTTCTACGCCATCCTTTGCCTGCTTGCATCGTTCCTTATGCTCAATGCCATCTGAGCCATTCGCATCTGAGAGGTAGCTTATGAAAGGCACTGAAAAAATAATCGCGCATATTCAAGCCGATGCAAAAGCGCAGGCTGACGCGATACTCGCTCAGGCTGAGCAGCAGTGCGCGGGTATCCGGTCTGATTACGAGGCCAAAGCCAACGAGGCTTATGCCGAAAAAATCAGGGCCGGCGTAAAGAGTTGCGAAGATCTGGCAGACAGCAAAAGCCGCATTGCCCAGATGGAAGCCAAAAAAAGCATTCTCTCCCTCAAGCAGGAGATGGTTTCCGAGGCTTTTGCCAAGGCGAAGGACATTGTTCTTGCCCTCCCGGCTGAGAAGTACTGCGCGTTTCTCACGCGGCTTGCCATCCAGTCAGCCCCCGATGGGCAAGGGCAGGTAGTTCTCAACCCCTCCGACCGTGAGAAGTACGGCGAAGCCGTCATCAGCGGGGCAAACAAGGCCCTCGGCGGCAAGCTCGCGCTCTCCTCTGAAACGGGGGATTTTGCCGGCGGTCTCATTGTCCGCAACGGCGCCGTTGAAGTCAATAACACACTGGAGCTTCTGATTGATCTTTGCCGCGGCGACATGGCTGCAGAAGTGGCAAAGATTCTCTTCGGATGATTGTCCCGAAAAGGGAGGGAAAACAGTGTTAAAAAACAAAGAATCATACCTCTGCCTGTCGGCGATGCTTCGCGCCCGTGAACCGAAGCTTCTCAATGGCGAAAAGGCCTCCCGTATGCTTGATGCCTCCACCTTTGAAGAAGCCGCCAAGCTCCTGACCGACTGCGGGTATGACGATATGTCGCAGATGCGCACCTCAGAAATTGAGCAGGCGTTGTCCGATCACCGGAAGGAGATCTTTGACGAGCTTGAGCGTCTCACGCCCGATCCCGTCATCCCGGATCTCTTCCGCATGAAGTATGACTATCATAATGCAAAGGTCATCCTCAAAGCGGAAGCCATGCAGACGCAGTCTGACCATCTTCTTTCCGATTCCGGGAGGATTTCTCCCATCCAGCTGCGCAGCCTCTACCATGAGGAAAAGTATTCTTCCATGCCCGGTACGATTGGAAAGGCGATGGAAGAGGCAGCCGAAGTCCTTGCCAGAACGTCCAACTCCCAGCAGGCCGACTTTGTTTTGGACAGAGCCTATTATACCGAGTTCCTGTCCGCCGCTGAAAAGTCCGGCAACAGCTTCCTTCTGGGCTACGGCAAGCTTCTCATCGATGCTGCCAACCTCAAAAGCACCGTCCGCACCCTTCGTATGGGCAAGGATCGTGACTTTCTTCGCGATGCCCTTATTCCCGGCGGCAACGTCAGTGTCGACAGGTTCCTCACTTCCACGGATAAAGAAGCCCTTGCCTCTCTTTTCACCTATTCCGAGCTGGAAAAGGCTGCCCCCCTCGCTGTGGAAGCAATTGACGGCGCACCCCTCACGGCTTTTGAGCTCGCCTGTGATAACGCTTTGAATACCTATCTCGGCAAGGCAAAGCTCATCAGCTTCGGCGGGGAACCGGTAGTGGCTTATCTCGCAGCAGTCGAAAACGAGATTACTGCCGTCCGCATGATTCTCACCGGGCGTCTCGCCGGCGTGAAAAGCGATACAATTCGGGAAAGGCTGCGTGATTTCTATGCTTAAAATTGCGGTAATAGGCAGCGCCCAGACGGTGATGGGCTTTAAAGCCCTGGGGCTCGTAACCTGCCCTGCGGCCAATGCCGATGAGGCACGCGTCGCTCTCAAAAACCTCACCGCCGAAGACAGCGAAGTTTCCATTATCTATATCGAAGAAAATCTCTCTGTACCCCTGAAGGCCGAAATTGATAAGTTTAAAGACAGCCCCACTCCCGCCATCATTTTGATTCCCGGCAGGGATGGTTCTTCCGGCCTCGGTCTCTCAGCGCTGAATGCAGCGGTTGAGCGTGCAGTGGGAACGAATATCTTAGGAGATTAAGGAGTATTTTACCTATGAGCGGAACGATAACAAAAGTATCAGGGCCGCTGGTCGTTGCGAAAGGGCTGGCTGACGCAAATGTCTCCGATGTTGTGCGTGTCGGTTCCCAGCATCTGATCGGCGAAATCCTGAATATGGTCGGTGACAGCGCTTCCATCCAGGTTTATGAAGAAACCTCCGGCCTCGGGCCCGGTGCCGAAGTGATCACCACCGGTATGCCTATGTCCGTGGAACTCGGGCCCGGCATGCTCGATAATATTTACGACGGCATTCAGCGTCCCCTCCCGGAGATGCGCCGCCTCTCGGGTGACTGCATTGCCCGCGGCATCGACGTCCCTGCGCTCGACAGGGAGAAAATCTGGCATTTTGTCCCCGTTGCAAAACCCGGCGACAGCCTCATCCCCGGCGATGTCATTGGCACCGTCCAGGAAACTACGGCCATCCTCCACAAAATCATGGTTCCTCACGGAATCTCCGGTAAGGTAAAATCCATCATTGCCGAGAGCGACCATGTTGTCACCGATGTCGTCGCCGTGATCACCGATGAAAAGGGCGTCGATCACGACCTCACTATGATTCAGCGCTGGCCGGTCCGTATTGCCCGGCCTTATGCCCGCAAATACGTTCCCAGCCGCCCCATGAACAGCGGCCAGCGTATTGTCGACACCATGTTCCCCATTGCAAAAGGTGGCACGGCTGCCGTTCCCGGCCCGTTTGGCTCGGGCAAGACGGTTGTCCAGCACCAGCTTGCAAAATGGTCTGATGTCGATATCGTCATTTACATCGGCTGCGGCGAGCGCGGCAATGAAATGACCGACGTTCTGATGGAGTTCCCTGAGTTGAAAGACCCTCGCAACGGCGAGCCCCTCATGAAGCGCACGGTTCTCATCGCCAACACCTCCGATATGCCCGTTGC
>JAFUGY010000035.1 GCA_017469115.1 Oscillospiraceae bacterium | reverse complement strand
TGAAACTTTTACAGAATGATATGGAGACAAAGGGACTAAATACAGCCTTTTTTCCGGGATGCATAAAGTAAGATGAATGGGAACCGTGTTTTTCAGCACAGTTCCCATTTTTAGGTCAACTTAGGGTTAAAATTGGATTAGTGTTTTATCCGAGTGTCTTTACAAAGAAAGCACCTGTTGCATCTGCAGCATCACGAATGGAAGCAAAGTCTTCCTCTGTGAAAACGTTGAAGGTGTGGTCCATGCCATCGATAAAATAGGTTTCGGAAAGCTCATTGCTGCTGGCTGCAACTATTTTTTCACTCCATTCCGGATCAACAGTCGTGTCGTCTTTACCGGCAATGGCTAGCACGGGGCCGCTGTATCCTTTGGAGAACTCTTCCAGAACTTCTGTGTTGGCAACATCATCACACCACTGAAGGCTGACATTCAGAGCGTCACGCCAGTCAAATTCCATCACAAAGAAGCCGTTTTCTTTTGCTTCATCATAATCTGCCTGTGTAAAGAAATCATCGAGTCTCATATCAGGTGCTCCGGCCCAGGTTACGATGGATTTGAATACTTCCGGATGCCATGCACAGGCAAGCAGAGCATCTGTGCCGCCCTGGCTCCAACCCATGACGCCGATGGCATCGCCGTTGATGTTATCAAGGGAAGCCATATATTTTGCAGCTGTAACTGCATCCTCAACAGCCGATTGGAAGGTATACTGCATATAGTCTGCCGTGCTGTCACCGTTTCCGGGGAAGTCAATGCGAATTGTGGCAATGCCGTATTTTTCTGCAAGAATCGGAGCAGCTACGGCATACCCGCCGCCTGCCTCATCGCGATTGGAACCGGTTCCGTGTAGCATAACGACAGCAGGGAAGGGGCCTTCTCCGACGGGTATGCAGATCGTTGCAGGGATTTCATACTCTTTACCAGGAATGTTGACAATTACTTCTTCATAAGTGGGTTCCGCTTCTTCTGCGAAGGCAAAAGAACACATGGTCATCAGCAAAAGACAGGACAAGACGAGAGAAAGAATACGTCTCATAATGAGAACCTCCTTTAAAAAGATATTTTTATCATACCATAGTTATCTAAGACTGTCTACCTTCATTTTTTAAGAATTGGGGACGTGTTTTTATGCGCAGGCTCCCTCTCCGAGGGAGCTGTCAGCGTAAGCTGACTGAGGGAGTTATAACGTATTGTTGCATCAGACTATCAAAAGGGAACTATGCTAAAAGTCCTCTTAATAGGGTGCGTAGCTCTATGTCTGTCGCACCGGGCTGAAACATCAACCTTGCGATCATTTATGACGGGAGAACAAGAAAAGGCAAAAAGAGGCAGCTTTTGCTCTTCAAAAAACCGCACGGTTCCTGTATAATCCTCTTAAGACCTAATAAAGGAGAGTGTTCCCGTGAAATACGGCTATTTTGACAATGCGAACAGGGAATATGTGATTGACCGCGTGGATTTGCCCGTCTCCTGGACGAATTATATCGGCATCAAGGATATGTACGGGGTTTTCAACCACACGGCGGGCGGATATCTTCTCTACAAAAGTCCGGAATATCACCGCATCACGCGTTTTCGGCCGAACGGAGTGCCGATGGACGGTCCCGGCCATTACGTCTATTTGCGGGATGAGGATACGGGGGATTACTGGTCGGTTTCCTGGCAGCCGGTCGGGAAGCCGAAGGAACATTTTTCCTGCCGCCACGGGCTGAGCTATGTGAAATACTGCAGCGATTACAGTGCCATCACTGCCAGCCAGACGCTGTTTGTCGCGATGGACGACCCTATGGAGATCTGGGATGTTCGCCTTCGCAATGACGGGGACCATACGCGGCTTCTCTCTGTATTTTCTTATCTGGAGTTCAGCTTCCATCAGGTGGATATGGACAACCGGAACTTCCAGATGAGCCTCTATGCTGCCGGCAGCCGGTGTGAAGACGGCGTAATCGAGCACGATCTCTATTACGAGGAAAAGGGCTATCAGTTTTTTACTTCCGACTTTGAACCGGACGGGTTTGAATGCCTGCGCGATACCTTTATCGGACCGTACCGCACCGAGCGCAATCCGCTGACGGTAGAGAGCGGCATATGCCGTTCCAGTTTTGAAAAGGGCGGCAACCACTGCGGCTGCCTGCAGAAAAAGCTCTCTCTGGAACCCGGGGAAGAAGTGCGCCTGCTCTTCCTGCTGGGAGAGGGAGATCTTGACGAAGGGAAACGCATGCGCGTAAAATATACCCCGGAAAAGGTGGATGAAGATTTCCGCGCGCTTGCCGCCTTCTGGGAGGAAAAACTTTCCCGCCTGCAGATCCGGACGCCCAATGAAGGCATGAATACCGAAATTAATATCTGGAATCTCTACCAGAGTGAAATCAACGTTCTCTTCTCCCGCTTTACGTCCTTTATCGAAGTGGGAGGCCGCGTCGGCCTCGGTTACCGCGATACCGCGCAGGATGCCATGATGGTGCCTCATGCCGACCCGGAAGCCTGCCGCAGAAGGCTTGTGGAGCTTTTGCGAGCCCTCACCAGCACCGGTTACGGCCTTCACCTTTTCGAGCCGCGCTGGTTTGAACCGAAACAGGAGGAACAGTCCTTCCGCTCCCCGACGGTGATCCCCACGCCGGACAAGTCCTGGATCGTCCACGGAATCAAGGATGCCTGCGCCGATGATGCGCTGTGGCTGGTTTCCTCCGTTGTTCAGTACATCAAAGAAACAGGGGAGCTCACCTTTGCGGATTGCCCCGTCACCTATGCCGACGGCGGGGAAGACACGGTTTATGAGCACCTGATGCATATCCTGGATTTCTCTGCCAGAGAAATCGGGAAAAACGGAATCTGCAAAGGCCTCCGGGCGGACTGGAATGACTGCCTCAATCTCGGCGGCGGAGAGAGCGCCATGGTCAGCTTTCTGCATCTCTGGGCTCTCGGAAACTTCTGCTCTCTTGCAAGAGCACTCGGCAGAGAGCGGGATGCCGAACGGTACGAAGCCCTTGCCGGGCAAGTGAAGGCGCGCTGTGCCGACGTGCTGTGGGACGGCGAATGGTTTATCCGCGGCATTACGGCGAATAACCGGAAAATCGGTACCCAAACCGATGCGGAAGGGAAAGTGCATATGGAGTCCAACACCTGGGCGGTGATCTCCGGTGCAGCTTCCCGAGAGCAGGGGCTTGCCGCCATGGACAGTGTGGACCGTTATCTCTTTACGGAATACGGCCTGATGCTCAATGCGCCCTGCTATACCAAACCTGATGACGGGATCGGTTTTGTCACCAGGGTTTATCCCGGCCTGAAGGAAAACGGCGCTATTTTCAGCCATCCCAATCCATGGGCATGGTGTGCGGAGGCGATGCTGGGCCGGGGCGACCGGGCGATGAAGTTTTATAACGCCCTGTGCCCGCCATTGCAGAATGACCGGATTGAGATCCGGCAGGCGGAGCCTTACAGCTATTGCCAGTTTGTGGTCGGCAAGGCGCACACGGCCTTCGGCAGAGCCCGCCACCCGTTTATGACGGGTTCCTCCGGCTGGGCGTATTTTGCCGCCACCCAGTATCTTCTCGGGATCCGGCCGGGATTTGACGGTCTGACGGTAGACCCCTGTATCCCGGGGAACTGGAAGGAGTTTTCCGTCACGCGCACCTGGCGGGGGAGTGTTTATCACATCCATGTCACGAACCCCGACGGGGTGCAGAAAGGCGTCCGCCAAATTCTGGCGGACGGAAAACAAACCGATGTTTTACCGATTCTTCCGCCGGGCAGCGTCTGCCACGGGGAAGTCATCATGGGATAAGGAAAGGAGAGAGCTATGATTCATTTCGGAACCGGCGGATGGCGCGCCATTATTGCTGACGGCTTCACCAAAGAGAATCTCCGTCTGCTGGCCGGCGGTCTGTGCCGCCTGATGGAGAAGGAAGGGTTTGCGGGGGCGGAAGTCGCCGTCGGATACGACAGGCGGTTTCTCGCCAAGGAATCCGCCCATTGGCTGGCGGAGGTGCTCACGGCATACGGTTATCGGGTGCTGATGGTGAACCGCTCCTCTCCGACGCCTCTGCTGATGTACACCGTCAAACAGAGGCAGATGCCATACGGCCTGATGGTCACGGCAAGCCACAACCCGGCCATTTATAACGGAGTAAAGCTGTTTACTGCCAGCGGGCGGGATGCGGACAAAAGCGTGACGGATAAAATCGAGGCTGAGATTGCATCCCTTGATCCGGCCGAACTGCAGAGCATAGATTATGACGAGGCGTTGGAAAAAGGCCTTGTGAAGGAAGAGAACCCCGTCAATGAATATATCGACAGCATTCTGGATCTGGTGGATGCCGGGGCAATCCGGAATGCCCACCTGAAAATCGCTCTTGACCCGATGTACGGCGTGAGCCAGACCAGCCTGCGCACGATTCTTGCAACCTGCCGCTGCGATCTGGAAGTGATTCACGACCGGCATGATACGCTCTTCGGCGGCAAGCTCCCCGCTCCAAACGCTGTTACGCTCTCGCCCCTTGCCTATGTGGTCAAGGATACCCACTGCAATTTCGGCATTGCAACCGACGGCGATGCCGACCGCCTCGGCGTCATCGATGAGAAGGGGGATTTTCTCCACCCCAACCATCTGCTGGTGCTGCTGTACTATTATCTGCTCAAGGTTCGGGGTTGGGATGGCCCGTGCGTGCGCAACAATTCCACCACCCATCTGCTCGACCGCGTTGCCGACGGCTTCGGCCAGCGCTGCTATGAAGTGCCGGTGGGGTTCAAGCATGTTTCCGCCAAAATGGCCGAAACAGGGGCGATTATCGGCGGGGAGAGCTCGGGCGGGCTTTCCGTGCGCGGCCATATCTCAGGAAAGGACGGCATCTACGCCGCAGCACTTCTGGCAGAGATGATTGCAGTGACGGGCAAATCCATTTCCGAGCTGTACCGGGAAATTACCGACCGCTTTGGGGAACTCTGTTACCGCGAAGCGGACTTCCGCATGACGCCGGAGCGCAAGCTTGCCCTGCAGGAGCTTCTTTTTGTGCAGGAGGAGCTGCCGCCTTTTGAACAGGTGGAAAAGATCGACCGGACAGACGGCGTCAAGCTCTGGTTCAGCAACGGCAGCTGGGTGATCTGCCGCTTTTCCGGCACGGAGCCGCTGCTCCGCATGGCGTCGGAAGCTGCCACCGGGGAAGAGGCTCAGCGCTTCATTGACACCTGGAAGACATTCCTGAGCCTGTAAGAAACAAACCAAAAAAGGGGAGGCGGAAGCCTCTCCTCTCTCGCTTTTCATGAAGGGAGACCTTGGTATGAACAAAACAACCTGTGCCCGTTCGCTGCATGCGCGCCTGACGACGGCGGTGCTGCTGTGTTGGGTGCTGCCGGTGCTCAGCGTGATGATCCTCACCGGCATCCTGATCGGGCGCAATTACGAAAAATCCTCCCGGCAGGATCTGGAAGCCCGCGCGGCAAACGCCCTGGATCAGACGGAGCTGCGGCTCGACGCGGTGTTTGAAGCGTCCAAAGCGGTTTCGTACGACGGGGTAGTGCGCAATTCCTTCCGCCTTTATCAGAAGGATGGGGACAAAGCTGCCCTTTATCGCACCATTACCGAGTATCTCAGCCAGAACTTCACACGGGATGAGCGGGTGATGGCTGCCTTCGTCTCTTTCTGGGAGGAGATCGGGGTGCGGCCTTACGCGGCTTCCCGCGCCAACTTTGGCTACAATGCCCAGAAAGAATACCGGGAAGACATTGAGCAGGGACTGCTGGAGAAAATGGCGGATATCGACACCGGCATTCTCCTGCTGGAATACGGAGGAGAGCTGTATGTCGCCCGCAATTTGCTGGACAGCCGCTTTCAGCCTTACGCAACGGTTGTGCTCCTGTGCAGCAAGGAAGTTTTGTTTCAATCGCTGGAACCGGTACGGCAGATCTGTGATTCCGTCACGCTTTGCCTTGATGATGCGCTTCTTCTCACCGGGAGCGGAGAGCTGCAGACGCTTGGGCAAAATGTGCAATCTCCAGAAGGCACGGTGTTTCAAGGCCAGGCTTCCGGCCATACGCTTCGTTTGACGGCCCAACTCCCGCCGTTTGATTTCTGGCGGGATGTCACGGAAATTCGTACAGCGGGCCTTTCCGTTGCACTTCTGGCAATTCCGCTGCTGTTCGTGGTGCTGCTGCTGTTCCGCCGCTATGTGACGAAGCCGATGAATATCCTTGAGGAGGCCAGCAAACGCCTGGAAGAAGGCGAGCGGGGCTACTGCATCGAGGAGAAGGCCAACAGCCGGGAGTTCCAGACCCTCTTTCAGGAATTCAACAATATGTCGGTTGAAATGAAAAATCAGTTTGACCGCTCCTATCAGGAGCAGCAGGCGCTTCAGCAGGCACAGATGAAAGCGCTGCAGTCCCAGATCAATCCGCATTTTCTCAACAACACGCTGGAAATTATCAACTGGGAAGCGCGGCTCGCGGAGAACGACCGGGTCAGCGCCATGATTGAAGCCCTTTCCGTGATGATGGACGGAGCCCTCGCCCGCGACGGCAACAGCCGGATCCCCCTGCGGGAGGAGCTGCGCTATGCCGATGCCTATCTCTATATCATCCGCGAACGCCTCGGCGAGAAGCTGGAAGTCATCAAGGAAATCGACGAAGGGCTGGAGGACGTTCTGGTGCCGCGCCTGGTTCTGCAGCCTCTGGCAGAGAATGCCGTGGAGCACGATCTCACACCCCGCCGCGGAGGGATGCTTTGCCTGCGGGTTCGGCGGGAGGGTGAAATGCTGGTGATTGAAGTGGAGCACGACGGCACCCTTACCGCAGAAGACCGGGCATTTATCGACGCGTTGCTTTCCGAGTCACCCTCGGAGTCAGAGACCGCCGGTCAGGTTGGCCTTCGCAATGTACGCAAGCGCCTGAGCCTTTTGTACGGAGAAAAGGGTGAACTGAGCCTGACGCAGTCGGCTCCTGACAAAATTCTTGCCCGTGTTTGTTTCCCTTCTGGTGAAGAACCACAAAAAGAGGCAAGAAATGGCAAGCGTGAATCTTCTTCTTTTGGTTGATTTTCTCTATAATAGGCACAGTGATACCACACAGGTATCAGGAATGAAAAAGATCATTAAAAAAAGAAGGAGAAAACAGTAATGAAAAAAGCATTTGCCTGCCTGCTGGCTCTGGTTATGATTCTGAGCCTCGGTTCCTTTGCCTTCGCAGATGGGGTGACCCTCAACGTCGTGACCTCTTACGGCGGAGATGACGGAAACCGCAGCAACTTCGAAGCAGCTGTAAAAGCTTACGAAGCATCCACCGGCAACAAGGTCAATGACGGTTCCGCCACTTCCAATGAGGAGTGGAAGGCCAAAGTCCTGACCGACTTCGAAACCGGCTCCGAGCCTGACGTTTTGTTCTACTTCACCAATGCCGATGCCGAGCCCTTTATCTCTGCGGGCAAGGTCGTATCCATTGATGAGATCCGCAGCGAGTACCCCGATTTTGCTACCAACATGAAGGGCAGCATGATGGCTGTTGCGGCCGACGGAAAACAGTATTCCGTCCCGTCCTCCGGCTACTGGGAGAATATGTTCGTCAACAAAGCTGTTCTGGCTGACTGCGGCGTTGCCGTTCCCGGTCCGGATTACACCTGGGATCAGTTCCTTGCCGACTGCGCAACCATCAAAGAAGCCGGCTACACCCCCATTGCCTGCTCTCTGGTTGAAGTTCCTCACTACTGGTTTGAGTTCATGGTCATGAATAACGGCACGGTTGCCAACCACCTCGATCTGCCCCGGAGTGCCGATGACGCCGTGGCGGCCAAGTGGGCTGCCGGTCTCAATGACATCAAAGCCCTCTACGAAGCAGGTTTCTTCCCGGCCAACACCCTCACCGCTTCCGATGCCGAGACGGTTGAACTCTTCAACTCCGGCGAAGCTGCCTTCCTGATTGACGGCTCCTGGAAAGTCGGTTACTTCACCGAAAATGCTGCCGACCTGAATGACTTCGCCATCGCATTCGTCCCCGGCAAGGGAGAGCGCAGTGCCTCCGAAGCCATCGGCGGTATCTCCATGGGTTACTTCATCACCCGCAAGGCATGGGATGATCCCGCAAAGCGCGAAGCGGCTGTTGCATTCGTCTCCCAGCTTACCTCCGATGAAGTGCTCAGCACCTTCGTCACCACCGAAGTTACCGCTCTTGTCAACGGCGCAAGCCCTGCAGGCCTCAATGAGCTGCAGCAGTCTGCCGCCGAGGCAAACGGCAAGATTACAGCCATTGCCGGCGCCGTGCAGGACAGCCTGACGGCTGAAGCCCGCGGCGATCTGTTTGCCAATGTTCAGAACGTCGTCACCGGAAAACTGACTGCCGAAGAGGCCATTGCTTCCGCAATCGCACTGAACTGATTCCGGCGCGCGGCGGATGAGAGATCCACGCGTAACGTGATCTGTTGAAGGGCTCTGGTTTCTTAACATTGCAAAGGGAGGGCCTTGTGCCCTCCCTCATTTTATCCATAGGGCGGTATGGTTATGAATTCTATGATCTATAAAAAGAAGTTGCCTTTGCTGATTTTCCTGATCCCGGCATTCGCATTTCTTCTTGTCTTCCTTTATTATCCGTTTTTTCAGAATATTCTCAATACCTTCCTGAAAATCGGCGGTCTCGGCCGTGCACCGGAAGGCCTGAACATCCCTTGGTATGAAAACTACCGGCGCTTGCTGGATGATCCCTATATGCGCGTGGCTATGAAGAATACCATGGTTCTGATTCTCTGCACCATCCTTTTTCAGGTGGGCATCGCGCTCATTCTGGCGCTTCTGGTGGATACCATCCGCGTCGGCGCCCAGTTTTTCCGCACGGTCTACTTTTTCCCGATTGTCATTTCCGCCACGGCTCTCGGCCTGATGTTTAACCTGATTTTCCTCTACAAAGGCGGCATGGTCAACCAGCTGCTGCTGAGTCTCGGCAAACTGCCCTACGAGGTCAAACCCAGCGGAAAAGTGATCGTCCAGTGGCTGGACTGGAAGGATCAGGCGCACTTCCTCTTTACCATGTTTTTGCCGGTGATGTGGCAGTATGTAGGATTTTATTTCGTCATTCTTGTTACGGGCCTGAACAACATCCCGCAGGATGTGTATGAAGCGGCTGCTCTTGACGGAGCAGATGGCTGGAAGCGCACCCGCTATATCACCCTCCCGCTGCTGCGCAATGTGCTTTGCACGTGCCTGGTGCTGGCCATCACGGGCGCTCTCAAGGTGTTCGATCTACCGTGGGTGATGTTCGGCGCAGGCATGCCGGAGAATATGGGTTGGCTCACCGGCACCTACATGTATGACCAGACCTTCAACAAAATGAATGTGGACTACGGCTCCACCATCGCTGTGTTGATTGTGGTGCTGGGGGTTGTGCTTTCCAACGTTGCCAACCGGATCTTCCGCCCTTCGGAAGATATCTGATCGGGAGGAGGACACCATGAATAACGGACGCAGAAAAGCTTCCCGCGCTGTGACGTATCTTGTGCTCAGCCTTTGGGCGCTTACAACGGTTTATCCCTTTATCTGGGTTATCATCAATTCCTTCCGGCAGAAGGGGCTCATCATGTCCGACTCCTTCTCCCTCCCGTTGGGAGAGGCCTTCACCTGGGATAATTACATCACGGCCTGGCACCGGGCTGACTTTAAAAATGCCTATCTCAACAGCTTCCTCATCTCCGGCACGGTCACGGTCTGTGTGGTTGTGATTGCGGGGCTTGCCGCTTACGGGCTGGTCCGCTATCGGTTCCGGGGCAGGTCACTGCTCTACAGCCTCATCATGGCCGGTATGATGTTCCCGGTGTTTTCCACCATCATCCCGGTGTTCCGTATGGAGGCTGTGCTGGGCATCGCCGGCACGGGCAACCGCTGGCTGAGCCTTCTCGCGGTCATTCTGCCGCAGGTGGCCGGCAACCTCTGCTTTGCCATCATCATTCTCATGGGATTTATCCAGTCTGTCCCCATCGAGCTGGAGGAGAGCGCCTATCTCGATGGATGCAACGTCTTCCAGATCTATTTTCACATCATCATTCCGGCAGCCAAATCCTCCTTTGCCACGGTGGCAATCTTCGCCTTCCTCTGGAGCTATAACGATCTCTTCACCCAGTCCTTCTTCCTGCGCTATCCGCAGGAGCGCGCCATCACCGGCCTGCTCAACGAAATCAGCTCCCAGGCAGGGGTGAACTACGGGCTTATGGCATCTTCCGTGGTGCTGGTGGTGATTCCCGTTCTGGTGGTGTATGTATGCCTGCAGAAGCATATCATCAAAGGCTTGACGGCCGGCGCTGTCAAGGGATAAAATACCGACAAAGAGTGGCTGGGAGGTGAGAGCCATTGTACCGTGTTGTTCTCATTGATGATGAACCCCTGATTGTGGAAGGCCTGAAAAAGGTCGTTCACTGGGAGGAATATCACTGCACAGTTGCCGCTACGGCCGGCGACGCCGAAAGAGGTGCAGAGGTGATCCGCTCCCTCAAGCCTGATATTCTCTTTACCGATATCCGCATGCCTGGGGTCGACGGCCTGACCATGCTGGCAGGCCTGAGAAGCGAATTCCCCGACATGCAGGTTACGGTGCTCACCGGCTATCGCGATTTCTCTTATGCCCAGCAGGCAATTCGCCTCGGGGTAGCGCGCTTTCTCCTCAAGCCATCCAAAATGGATGAGATTAAAGAAGCTCTTGCCTGTATGACGGCCCGGCTCGATCGCGACCGCCGTTCCGGCTCCTCTTCCGGACAGGAAGAGGAGGAAGAGACGACAGAAACCGCTGACAGAGAAGAAAAAGACACCGCCGGCAGCTTCCTCGTCAACCGGGCGATCGACTATCTCGAGGCCCATTTTGCCGAAAAGCTCACCTTGCAGGAAGTGGCTGATGCCTGCTATGTCTCCCAGTGGCATCTCTCCAAACTCCTCAACCGCTATACCAAAAAGAGCTTTTACGATTTGCTCAATTCCTGCCGGGTCAAAAAAGCAAAGGAACTCCTTGCCGATCCCAGCCTCCGCATCGGAGATGTCGGGGAAATGGTTGGCTATGTTGATACGGCGCACTTCGCACGCGTCTTCAAAAAGGTCACCGGCATGAGCGCCAACGAATACCGCAACAGTTTATAAACGAAAACCGGGATGCAGCGAACGATTGGTTCGCGCATCCCGGTTTTGAACTGTTGGAAAAATTATTTGATTTCGCTGGTGCAGTGCGGGCAGCGGGTGGCTTTGATGTCAATCTCGCTGAAGCAGTAGGGGCACTTCTTCGTTGTGGGAGCAGCGGGTGCTTCCTCAGCAGGCTTTTTCACCAGATTCTTGGCCTTGTTCATGGCTTTGATAACAGAGAAGAGCACAAGCGCCATCAGCAGGAAGTTGATCACAGCAGAGATGAAGTTGCCGTAGGTAAGCTGTGCAGCGTTTTCGCCCTTGCCGAGTGTGATGGCCCATGCGGAGAAATCAAGGCCACCGAAGATCGCGCCGAGAATCGGCATGATGATGTCATTGACGAGGGAGTTGACGATGCTCTGGAAAGCACCGCCGATGATAACGCCGACGGCAAGATCCATCACATTGCCTTTGCTGATGAACTCTTTGAACTCAGAAATAAAGCTTTTCATGATAGGGTTCCATCCTTTCATTTAAGATGGACATACTATAGCACAAAAATGAGGGAAGTGCAATCAGCGTTTTCCTTTACTTTCCCCGTTTTTTGATTTATACTCATTGCAGGTTTTGAGAGGAGAAGGAAAGAGTATGGAATTTGATTTTACGACAATTCTGGACCGACACGGGAAGGATTCTCTTGCCGCAGATAAGATTCCGTTTGATGGGGTTTCCGTGGAGGAAGGTTTCTCCACCATTCCCATGTGGGTTGCCGATATGAGCTTTCCGGCGGGGCCTTTTGTGATTGATGCCATCCGGAAGCGGCTGGAAATGCCGAACTTCGGGTATTTTGCGCCTCCCGAGGAGTATTATGACGCCATTATTCGCTGGCACAGAGCGCGCAAGGGGGACTCCTGCCTGACAAAAGAAGCCATCGGATATGAAAACGGCGTGCTCGGCGGGGTGCGCTCGGCAGTCTGTGCCTTTTCCGCTCCGGGAGAGAGCATTCTCGTGCACTCTCCGGTATACGTCGGCTTTACGGGTACGCTCAACGGGATCGGCCGGAAAATGGTCTTCAGTGATCTGAAACGGGATGAAGCCGGAATCTGGCGTATGGATTATGAAGATATGGATCGCAAGCTCAGGGAGAATCATATTCATCTTGCCATTTTCTGTTCTCCGCACAACCCCTGCGGCCGCGTCTGGGAACGCTGGGAAATTGAAAAAGCCATGGAAGTCTATGCCGCCAATGACTGTATCGTGATCTCTGACGAAATCTGGAGTGATATTATCATGCCGGGGCATCATCACATCCCGACGCAGACGGTTTCGGACGATGCCAAAAAGAGAACGATTGCCTTCTATGCCCCCAGCAAGACGTTCAGCCTGGCCGGGCTGGTAGGCTCCTATCATGTGATTTACGACCCGCTCCTGCGGGACAGAGTATGCGCAGAAGGGGCTTCCACCCGATATAATGATATGAATGTGCTCTCCATGCATGCTCTCCTGGGTGCTTACAGCGACGCCGGCTCCCGGTGGACGGATGAGATGATTTCCGTGATTGATCATAATCTTGCCAATGCCTGTGATTTCCTGAAAGAGCACTGTCCCGAAGTCAGCGTTATGCGCCCGGAAGGAACGTATATGCTTTTTCTGGATTGCTCGGAATGGTGCCGCAATCACGGCGTATCCATTGAGGAGCTGCAGAAGCGCGGCGTACGTAAAGGTGTGATCTGGCAGAACGGAGAAGCTTTCTTCCGGAAGGACTCGATTCGCATGAACCTCGCTTTGCCGTTTTCACTTGAGCAGGAGGCATTTGAACGGCTCAGAAAGTTTGTTTTTGTCTGATTCCACAAAAAAGAAAAAATGCCTGATAAAGCCATTTACAAAAAAGAAAAGATATAGTATAGTTATTGATGCTCCGGTGGCATATGTTGTAGGAAGTTTAACAGTAGGGAGTATTTGCCGCCGAAGCAGATTCCGCCTTGTGGGATTTCAACTGCGCTATTATATGCGGCTTCACCCGCTTATAATAAATATTTTTCTTGAAGGAGAAAACTATGAAGAAGTTCCTCGCAATCGTCCTCGTTCTTTGCGCGCTCTGCACGCTCTCCGCAGTTGCATTTGCTGACAACCAGCATTTCGACAAGCTCACGCTCGAGTTCGTTCCTTCCAAGGATGCTGACGTTATCATCGCCGGCACGGCAAACCTTCCGGAGCTCGTGCAGGCTGAGATGTCAAGGCTCGGTTATGACATTGACGAAGTTGACATTACTGTCGGTACCAGCTATGACGCAACCGGCGAAGCAATGTCCGCCGGTGCCATCGATATTGGTTGGCTGCCGGGTGGAACCTACGCTCTTTACTCCGACGATACGGATGTTATCCTTACTGCAACCCGTAACGGCCTTTCCAACGATAGCGAGAATCCTGCTGACTGGAACGGCGAAGCCAACAAGACTCTGAAGAATGGCCCACAGGTTACCTTCTACCGTGCTCTCATTTATGCAGCTCCCACTGAGTACGGCAAGATGCTCGCTGATAAAGTCAATGCAGGCGAAGCTCTTACCTGGGAAGATCTCGACGGTGCAACCTGGGCTATCCAGAAGACGTCCTCTTCCGCCGGCTACATCTATCCTGCACTTTGGCTCATGCAGAACTATGACGGCAAAAAGATTTCCGACCTCTCCAAGGTTACTCCGCTTGACTCCGGCTACGGCACTGCTTTCTCCATGGCAGCAGCAGAGCAGGTTGACGTGATTGTCTGCTATGCAGACGGCCGTAATGACTATGAAGCTTCCTGGAATCTCCCGACTGATCAGCAGGATGAGACCGGCAAGCAGGGCATGGGCCGCAGCGCTTCCATCTGGGACGAGCTCAACGTAATCGGCGTGACCGACGGTATCTACAATGATACTGTCTCTATTTCCAAGGAAAGTCCATATTACACTCCTGAACTCGTAGAAGCTCTTCAAAATTGCTTCATCAACATCATCAACACCGAAGAAGGCAAAGCCATCTTTGATGTGTACAGCCACACCGGTTATGCAAAAGCGGTTGACTCCGATTATGACGGTGCCCGCGCAGCTCTCGCATTCGCAAAGTAAGTTTTTATAGGTTAGTTTCCATACGCCCTGTATTCCTGTAATGCAGGGCGCATTTTTAAATGCCGGATCATGTTCCATAAGGAATTGTGGACAGGTTATTTCGAAACCGTTCTTTAAGTCACAAAAAGAAAAGAGTCACAGTATGATTGAATTTAAACATGTCTATAAAACATATCCCAACGGGTTCACAGCGCTGAAGGACATCAACCTGCAGATCGAGCAGGGGGAGTTTGTGGCTGTTATAGGTTTGTCAGGCGCGGGAAAAAGCACGATTTTGCGCTGCATCAACCGGATGCACGATGTGACAAGCGGAACCCTCACCGTTGATGACGTTGACGTCAACACGCTTAAAGGCAAGGAATTGAGAAAGTTCCGTCGCAAAGTCGGAATGATTTTCCAGAGCTTCAATCTTGTTTCACGCTCCACGGCAATCAAAAATGTGCTGACAGCTGAAGTGCCGGAGATGAATTTCTTCAAGGTGCTCTTCGGAATCTTCAACAAGGAACAAAAGATGCATGCCCTCGAGAGCCTTGACAAGGTTGGCATCCTCAGCAAGGCCTATACCCGTTGTGACCAGCTTTCCGGCGGTCAGCAGCAGCGTGTTGCACTTGCAAGAACGCTCAACCAGAACCCGCAGATAATCCTTGCCGATGAACCGGTTGCTTCTCTCGACCCGATCATGGCGCGCCAGGTAATGAAGGATTTTGTACGTATTAACAAAGACTACAACATCACCATTTTGCTCAACATCCATCATGTTGACCTTGCCCTGCAGTATTGTGACCGTGTGATCGGCGTGCGCGAAGGCCAGATCGTTTTTGATGGCCCGGCCAACACCATCACGCAGGAACAGATTGATGAGGTCTATAACGGAACAAAAGTTCCCACACTCGGTGAGGAATAAAGCATATGAAGCAAAAAGAAGTTCGCGGGGAAGAGGAGCAGCTCAAAGTTAAACTCTTTGACAGAATTTTCAAACCGCAGGTGATAACCCTTGCCAACGGCAAGACGGTAGACAGGCCTCGCAGCCGTATGCCGCTGATTATTCTTGCTTTGGTGCTGGTGCTTTATTGGGCACTCCGTATGACAGGCTTTGATCTCTCTGTCATCACAACGCGTTTCAGCAAAATGCTCGATCTCCTCAAGAAAATCTTCCAGCCGGACTGGAGCTTTTTCCCAAAGGTTATCAATCCGCTGCTGGATACCATTAAAATGTCCATCCTCGGCACGGTCATCGGTTGTCTTCTGGCCTTGCCGGTTGCTATTCTGTCTTCCAGCAATATCAATAAAAATGTTGTCATTGTCACAGTTTTCCGGTTTATTCTCGGGCTGATCCGTACGCTGCCTACACTGATTCTCGCACAGGTCTGTGCGCTTATCTTCTCTCTCGGCACCTTTGCCGGTACGGTTGCCATTTCTATTTTCACCTTTGGCATTGTGGCTAAAATGCTGTTCGAGAGTATCGAGACGATTGATATGGGTCCATTTGAAGCGATGGAAGCCCTCGGCGCCAATAAGTTTCAGGCATTCTGGTCAGCCTGCGTGCCGCAGATTCTGCCGGTCTATCTCAGCCATTCGCTCTACTGTTTTGAAATGAACATTCGTGCCTCCGCCATTCTCGGATATGTCGGGGCAGGCGGCCTTGGCATTACCATCAATGAACGTGTCGGCTGGCGTGATTATAACGGGCTTGGAATGGTGCTGCTTACCCTTTTTGTTGTCGTGGTTGCCATTGAATTCTTCAGTGAGTATCTGCGCAAGAAGCTGAGCTGAGGAGGTAGCCATGAGTGAATTATTAAAACAGATGGAAAAATCCGCCGATGAAAAGCTCACCGTTGCGGAAGTCTATGCCTCCCGGCCGAGAAAGTGGCTGCTTTATACAGCGATTGTTCTGATCATCGCAGTTCTGGTTGGGTGGTCATCCTCAGGTGTCAACTTCAACGGTGTAACGCAGGTTGGTGCCGAAGTTGCGAAAGGTGTTTTCTACGGCATTTTCAATCCGGACAGAAGTCTTCTCTTTGGGACAAAAGATACCGACGTTCCTTATCTTCTCCTGCAAACGATGGCAATTGCCGTTCTCGGTACTGTTTTCGGAGCAATCCTCGCCATACCGTTTGCTTTTCTGGCCTCTGAAAATATCATGCCGAAGCCGATTGCCTATATCTTCCGTGTGCTGATCCTTTTGATCCGCACGATCCCGAGCCTGGTCTGGGCGCTGATGTGGATTCGTGTGACGGGGCCCGGCCCCCAATGCGGTGTTATTACGCAGGCGGTCTGCTCCATCGGTATGATCTCCAAAATGTATATCACCGCCATTGAAGACCTTGATACGAAAATTCTGGAAAGCCTTGATGCCATGGGGTGCACACCCTTCCAGAAAATCCGTTACGGGGTGATTCCACAGCTCACGGCAAGCTTTATCTCCACTGCCATCTACCGGTTTGACATTAACCTCAAAGATGCCACGACGCTCGGTATTGTCGGCGCGGGCGGTATCGGAGCCTCTCTGGTTCAGTGCCTGAACAGCCGCCGCTGGGCGATGGTTGGTTCTTTCGTATGGGGCCTGATGATTCTTGTTATGATCATTGAGCTCATCTCCACCAGAATCAGGAAGAAGCTTGCGCATGGTGCCTGATCGCTCTTTTACCATATCGTTTACCAGCGATATTCACGGTTACTTCTCGAATCTTGACTATGCCTCGGGAAAGGAACTAAACTCCGGCCTGTGTAATTGCGCAGGCCTTTTTGTGCGGAATGAAAATGCTCTGATTATCGACGGGGGAGATACCCTGCAAGGCAGTCCCTTTACCTACTGCTATCACCAGACAAGAAGTACCGGCACCTATCTGCCGGCACAGGTGATGAAAGCTGCCGGCTACCACTTTCTGACACTTGGGAATCATGATTTTGATTACGGGATCCCGCAGATTGAGGAGTATCTGGAAACTTGTGGTGCCCGATGCCTTTGTGCCAATGTGAAAGGAATCCGCGGGGTTGAAAAAACAGCGCTTGTTACGTTAAAAAACGGTATACGCGTTGGACTCACGGGAGTGACCAGCCATTACGTTACACACTGGGAGCCGCAGGAAAAGCTTGCCGGCATTACGGTTACGGATGCCTTCGAAGCAGCATCTTCAGCTTTCGATGAACTAAAGGAGGCTGGGGCGGATGTCACGGTGTGCATCTATCACGGCGGTTTTGAAAGAGATGTTGCCACCGGAAAAGTAATTCTCCACACCGATGAAAATCAGGGCTGGCGAATCTGTCAGGAACTGGGATACGACGTTTTGCTGACCGGTCATCAACATCTGAAAATAGAAAGCGCCGATCTGTTCGGTACACACACCTGTCAGGTTCCCGACAAGGGAAGCGGCTTCCTTCGTGTGGATGTTCAAGTTCCGACACCGGAGAAGGGAGAGAAGATTTCGGCAGTCTCCCGTTTTATCCCGGCAGGAGAGACACGGGATGAAACACTCTGGAGATTGCTGGCGCCTTACGAGGAGCGGGCAGCACACTGGCTTGACCGGCCTGTCGGGCATCTTGATGTTCCGCTCCTGCCGGAAGATCCCTTATCTATGGCACTTCACGGTACGCTGATTGCAAACTTCTTTAATCAGGTTCAGCTGGAAGCTACCGGCGCTGACGTTTCCGTGACAGGTCTTGCCAATGTGGTGACCGGTTTTACAAGAAAGAGCGTCAGCATTCGGGATGTTGTCTCCAGTTATATCTTTTCCAATACACTGAAAGTGATTGAAGTTGACCGTCGTGTGTTGGCTGCAGCGCTGGAGCGCTGTGCAGAGTACTTTATGCTGGATGAAAAAGGGAAGATCGGCATCAGCAGTGCTTTTCTGCTTCCCATCCCGCAACACTATAATTATGATTATTTCTCAGGCATTGAGGCGGTGTTCGACCTTACAAGACCTGTCGGAGAGAGAGTAATCTCCATTCGGTTTCAGGGAGAGGAACTTGATTCATCCCGAAAGCTGACACTCTGCCTGAACAATTATCGTGCTTCCGGTGCGGGAGGATATCCCCTCTATGCCGAGTGCCCGCTTCTCTCTGAAAAGAGTAAAGAGATTGCCGAACTGATTATGGATTATATTTCATCTCACCGGGAGATTGTGGTGGATCAAACTAAATGGCTGACTGTACTCAGCGAAAGAAAGGAAGAAACCCTATGAAAAAAAACGTATTTGACATTGTCCTGCTTATGGCGCTGCCGGCATCCGGCAAATCGGAAGTGAGAAACTTTATGGCACATCTGCCTCCCGAACGGCTCCTCACGGAGTTTCACATCGGCGAGAACCTTCAGCTGGATGATTTTCCTTATGTCCACATGATGCGCAGAATCGACAATGAACTTCAGGCGATGGGGGAGAGCCGCATTTTCTATCCGGGTGAAGAGCCGTTCTGTGACGGGCGAGACTGGGGCACACTCTGCTGCCTTCTCAACGAAGACTATCATGATTTGATCAATCGCAATGTCTGCAAACCGGATTCCGCGGCACAGCTGCTTTTTGAGCGCATCGACCGTGCCGGTGCTCAGGCCGGGCTGAAGCCGCGCCTCGGTCTGCTGCCGGAAAATGTCCGGGCGAAGCTGGCTTCCCTTCTGGAAGTAGAAGCCCGTGCCATGTTGGATGAAAAACAGGCACAGTATCCCGAGAGCTTCGAAAACAAAACCATCGTGATAGAATGTGCCCGCGGTGGCCCGGACGGCTCCTCTTTGCCGCTCAGCGGAACTTTCGGTTATCAGTATTCTCTGCCGATGTTCTGCCCTGAAATTCTGGAAAAGGCAGTGGTTCTCTATCTGTGGGTAACACCGGAAGAATCCAGACGCAAGAATGCCGACCGTGCCGACCCGAACGATCCCGGTTCGAACCTCCACCATGGGGTTCCGATGGCGGTTATGCTTGGCGATTACGGCTGTGATGATATGGAATATCTTGTACAGCATTCAGAGAAGAAAGACACGCTCACCGTCAATGCACACGGTGCAACCTATCATCTGCCGATCGGGATTTTCGATAATCGCGTGGACAAGACTTCCTTCCTGCGCAATGAACCCGATCAATGGGACCCTGCTCTGGTCGAAGAGGTGACGGCTGCCATCCGAACTGCAACCGACACGATGTTTGCAAACTTCTGAAAGGTATTATTTTCTATATCTTGTGCCTCTCTGCTCCGCTCAAAAACCTTGAGCGGAGCTTTTTTTCGGGCAAAAGTAACAGGCTTTGGGGGTTCGGTGGGGGAATTTTTCTCTAATTTGAATATTTTTTGCAAAAAAGTGTTGACACAATTGAACAAATAGGTTACAATGCGGGTACAATCGCAAGCTGAAAGAGGTGTTTTTTATGACTTGCAAATTCTGCGGCAGTACGATCGATGACAATTTGGTCGAGTGCCCCTACTGTGGGCACAAGACGGGTGTTGCCGCCTCCGCCGATCCGGCAGCTGAAATGACAGAACAATTCGCAGCTCCGGAAGCGCGGGAGAAAAGCGATGCAAAAAGTGCAAAAACGTCTTCCAAGCGCGGCAATGCGCTGGGATCCATCGGCTCTGCATTATCCAGTGGTCTCAACAAGGCAAAATCAAGTGCATCCGGAAGCAAACAGGGTTCTGCTGCCAAAGGCGGTGCGCAAAGGAGTGGAAAGCTCCCTGCTTCGGGTAACGGTCTCATTGCGATCGGTCTTGTTGCCTGTCTGTTGCTCTGCCTGATTTCCATTATTTCTGTTGCAGGGATGAAAAAAGACCTCGAGAATATGAATCAGGAAATGCTGAGTCTCTTCTATCAGATCCAGAACAGCACCGACAAGCTGCAGAAGCAGGTCGATGCACTGGAAAGATCCATCGGCAGTGTCAGCACAACCATTACCGAGCAGACTACCAGCCGTAACATCACCATCACCAAGGAACCGACCAGTGTTGCCACCTATGTGGGCCGTGGTTCGGATACCGACGATGCTCAGAACGTCCCCATCTTCACGGTTTATGCCCAGGGATTTGAGCTGAAGTTTGCATGGCAGAAGTATGATGATGTCAGCGGTGAGTGGATTGAAGTAGCGCTGGACAACAGCAGCAATAACGCAGTTTACGGTCTGCATGTCTACACCGATGCCTCGAAGGGCTATTCCGAGCTCTCGGCACACAATGTTACAAGTGCTGCGTTCGGTACATATCGCTGCCAGGTGGCAGATGCCTATGGCGTAAAGAATACCGCATCTGTTCTTCTCACGGAGCGCAGCCGTGACGAAGCACCGACGACCTGAACGTTTCCATCGAAAAATTGAACGGGAGAGCATTTGCTCTCCCGATTTTTTTGCTTAAAAATGTCCTCCGCTGCCGCCGTGAGAATTTCCGGAAGACCCGATATGGATGCTGCTCCCGCCTCCTCCGCCACCGCTGCCTCGATCGGTATCGCGTGGAATAGGCACCCTTGTTACGTGACTCCCAAGGAAGCGGTCGTTCCGGTGGGTGAGCACCGGGGATTTGCCGTAGATATAATCTTCAGCATCGCGTTTTGGCTTAACGGTTTTCATTTCCTTCCGTGCTTTATAAAGCGGAAGACCTCCGAGAAGCACGCCGATCCCGGCATCGCCGAGGAGAAACGCAAGGTTAAAGTTGTTTCTTGGCATATTGCCGACATCGTAAGGCTCACCGTTTCGTGCCTGATGGAGAAATTGATCGCATCCGGAAAGATAAGCGTCTGCCGCGCCGCACCAGTCACCATTGCTGAGATAGGAGACAAACAGATCTTTCAGATAAAGCTGCCCGGCATCGGTGAATGCCTCGATTCCGAAACCGGAGGTTGAAATCCAGTATTCACGGCCCAACACATCCACCAGAAGCATAACGCCGTCCCGGGTTCCGTTGTAGCCGTATCCGTTATAGTCGAAAAAGTCATCCGTATAGGCCATGATGGAGGAATACCCGCTTAAGCCCCGCACAAAAACTACCGCTGTATCGCAGGCATAAGTTCTGCTGATTTCCCTGGCTTTTTCCGTCAACTCCGTCACTTCGGAAGAAGCGAGCACCCCTGCATAATCCACAATCAGAGGAGCTGAATCTGCTGCAGCCGTTGCCGGTAAAAAAGCGCTGAATAATATGGCCAGGTACAACCCGAGCAGCAGAAGAGAGAATTTTTGTTTCATATCCGCTGCCCTCCTCATAAGATACCGAGGGCCCACATGGCCGCATACAACACGCCGGCGAATCCAAGCCCGTATAACAGGCGCCACTTCCAATAGGCAAAATTGTCAATCGGCAGATCGCCCACCAGTTTTCCGGTTTGACCGTTCATGGCGAAGCGATAGTTTTGCCCCCGCCAGGTTGTGTTGAGAATCCATACCGGATACATGGCATATTTAATCTGTGTATCCCGCAGACGGACGGTTCCGTTCGTCTGCCGTACTGTCTCATACCCCTGAACGGTGTTTAAAAGAGCATCGAAGGCAGAGGTTTTAATGCGTTCGGTAATGCGGTCGAGATTCTCCTCAGCGCTGACGTCATACTTGTCCGCAAAATACCCTGCCATATAAACCGGGTCGAAGGGAACGGCAGACTGAAAATCAAATGTTTCCAGCGACTCCATCAGGTCATCCGCCATTTTCCGTGCTCCGTCCGCCGGAATGTTCTCAAAACGAATGGTTCCGGAGCGTACTGCTTCAAAATCACTCGTTTCGGTATACTCATAATGGCTGTCACTCCAGAGCCTGGTTTTCGTCATGGCATAAGAGGCGCCGGCCTCCGCTGTTGTGTCAAACAGCCAGAAAGGGACGTATACCCCCTTTACTTCGTCGAGATGATGCTCTGTTGTGAATACTTTTGGCAGCAGCTTCTTCCCTTTCAGGTGTTTGCGAAGCGCGGCTTTGGCAGCTTCCTTGTCCAACTGGAACGGAATGATATAATCCGGCATCCACTCTCCGGAAACCTGACCCGTCAGAATAACCGGATTGGAGCAATACGGGCAGTTGGTCGCAGCTGTCGATTCCTCTGCAATAATCTCCGCGCCGCAGGTTTCACACCGGTACATGCCGAAGCGGTCCGTATCCGTTGCCTGATTGCCGGTGTCCGCAGGAACTTCCAGAAAATCCTCCACCGGAAAGACAGACTGGCAGTATGGACACTTCATTTCCTGCAGTGTGCTGTCAAACTCCAGCCCTGCGCCGCAGCTTGGGCACTTGTATCGTCTTGCGTTCATGCTAAATCATCCTTCCTTACTACCCACTTCCCTCATGAGAAGGGGCGGCATAAGCGGTGGGTGAGGTGCCTCTGTTCTGATTTGTTTTCATTATACCCTGCATTCCGGAAAAGTCAAAGAAAAACAGTAAAAAACTCTCAAATCGCGGTATGGACAACCAATCGGATATCGATTATAATAACAATCATATAATATCGTTCAGATCAGAAACGCAGCAATCATCGTTTGGCGGTGTTTCTGAAAGGAGACCTCCATATGAAAGGTATTCTTCTTGCCGGCGGAGCGGGGACGCGCCTGTACCCTCTCACGCTTGTCACAAGCAAACAGCTCCTTCCGGTTTATAACAAACCCATGATCTATTATCCTCTCAGCAAGCTTATGCTCGCCCGTATCCGTGATGTGCTCATCATCAGCACCCCGGTGGATACCCCGCGTATCCGGGAGCTTTTTGGAGACGGAGAAGCTCTCGGCATGCATATTTCCTATGCTGTGCAGGAAAAACCGGAAGGACTTGCCCAGGCATTCACCATCGGAAGGGACTTTATCGGGGATGACAGCTGTGCTATGATCCTGGGAGATAACATTTTTTACGGCAACGGTCTTTATCATAAACTTGCACTCGCTTCGGAAAACGCTGCCAGCGGCAGTGCAACGGTTTTTGGCTATTACGTCGAAGATCCCCATCGCTTCGGTGTGATGGAACTTGAGAAAGGCATTGGCGGAAATGAAAAACAGGTTAGGGTTCTTTCTGTCGAGGAGAAGCCTGCCAATCCGAAAAGCAACTATGCCGTTGTGGGGCTGTACTTTTATCCGCCCGGCGTCAGCGCCATGGCCGATCAAGTGCACCCATCCGCGCGCGGGGAGCTGGAAATTACCTCCCTCAACGAGCTGTATCTCCGGGAAAACCGATTAAATGCACAGCTTCTCGGCCGCGGATTTACCTGGATTGATGCCGGCACGTTTGACAGCCTCCGGCTTGCTTCCGATTTTGTCTATATGATTGAGCAGAATCAGGGGATGTCCATTTCTGCACCGGAGGAAATTGCCTATCGCTTCGGCTGGATTACGAAGGATATGCTCGCCCGCAGTGCCGAACGCTACGGAAAAAGCCCCTACGGTGAGCATCTCCTTGCCGTTCTGGAAGATCGTATTGTGTTATAAGGAGAACAGGAAATGACTTACATTGTAACGGGCGGTGCCGGTTTCATCGGCAGCAATTTCATCTTCTATATGCGCTCTGCACATCCCGATGATCGCATCGTCTGTCTGGATAAACTGACGTATGCCGGCAATCTCAGCACCTTGAAGTCCGTTATGGATGACCCGCATTTTCGTTTCGTGAAGCTGGATATTTGCGACAGGGAAGGAGTCTATGCCCTTTTTGAAGAAGAAAAGCCCGATGCTGTTATCAATTTTGCAGCTGAGAGCCATGTGGACAGAAGCATCGAGAACCCATCCATCTTTCTGGAGACGAATATCATCGGTACCTCCGTCCTGATGGACGCCTGTCGGATTTTTGGCAATATCCGGTACCACCAGGTCTCCACCGATGAGGTCTACGGAGATTTGCCGCTTGACAGACCCGATCTCTTTTTTACCGAAGAAACACCCATTCATACCAGCTCGCCGTACAGCAGTTCCAAAGCGGGGGCGGATCTTCTTGTTCTCGCCTATAAGCGTACTTACGGCCTCCCGGTCACGATTTCGCGCTGTTCCAATAACTACGGGCCATATCATTTCCCGGAGAAGCTGATCCCGTTAATGATTATCAACTGCCTGCACGATAAACCTCTGCCGGTTTATGGGGAGGGGCTCAACGTGCGAGACTGGCTTTATGTGGAAGACCACTGCAAAGCCATCGATCTTGTATTGCAAAAAGGGCGTATCGGCGAAGTTTACAACATCGGCGGCCACAATGAGATGCGCAATATCGACATCGTCCGTCTGATTTGTGCGGAGCTGCATAAACCCGAATCCCTTATTACTCATGTCACCGATCGCAAGGGCCACGATATGCGCTATGCCATCGATCCTACCAAAATCCACAATGAACTGGGATGGCTTCCGGAGACGAAGTTTGAAAACGGTATTCGGCAGACGATTGCCTGGTATCTTTCCCATGAAGACTGGTGGTCTGAAATCATTTCCGGCGAATATCAGAATTACTACCAGGTGATGTACGCCAATCGATAACAAACCTTGATAACCTTCCTTGCGCAGCGGGGAAGGGAACTGCCCGTAAGGGCAGAAAGATGAGGTATCTATAGCTTAGGAGGCATCCCATGCTTGATCCGACCATTACCCCTGTCTGGCAGATTGCCCAGGCAGCGGAAGAGACTCTCCCTCCTGTAGAGGCTTATCAACAGAAGCTGGGGCTTCTTTCGGAGGAGATCATTCCGTACGGGCGAACACCCAAACTGGATGCAGCTCACCTTTTGAGCCGCCTTTCTGACAGACCAAACGGGAAGTACGTTGAGGTTACGGCAGTCACGCCCACTCCGCTGGGAGAAGGCAAGTCCACCACCTCCATCGGTCTGATTGACGGGCTTTCCGTGCTTGGAAAGCAGGCTGGAGGCTGTCTGCGTCAGCCATCCGGTGGCCCGACGATGAACGTGAAATGCTCCGCTGCCGGCGGGGGAAATGCGCTTCTCATTCCGATGGATGCCTTTTCCTTTGGCCTGACGGGTGATATCGATCATATCACCAATGCCCATAACCTCGCCATGGTTGCCCTCAATGCCCGTATGCAGCATGAGCGCAATTACGACGATGCCCGCCTCGCTTCCATCGGCCTCCACCGTCTGGATATCGACCCTGACCGGATCCAATGGAATTTTGTCATGGATTTCTGCTGTCAGGCACTGCGGAAGATGGAAATCGGTCTCGGCGAAGGGAAGATGGACGGCTATCCCATGTTCACCAAAACGAATATTGCAGTCTCCTCGGAGTTGATGGCCATTCTTGCCGTAACTGACGGCCTTGCCGATCTTCGCCGCCGCATCGGGGATATTGTTTTGGCTTACGACAAACAGGGAAGGCCTGTTACAGCGGAGGACCTTGAAGTTGCGGGGGCTATGGCAGCCTGGATGCGTGATACTGTCAACCCGACGCTCTGTTATACAGCCGGACATCAGCCGTGCCTGGTGCATGCAGGGCCTTTTGCCAACATCGCCATTGGCCAATCCTCTGTCATCGGTGACAAATTAGGGTTGAAACTCTTTGACTATCACATTACCGAATCCGGCTTTGCTGCCGATATCGGCTTTGAAAAATTCTGGAATGTCAAATGCCGTCTCTCCGGACTCACACCGGATTGCAGTGTAATTGTTGCCACGGTTCGATCCCTGAAAATGCATGGCGGCGGGCCGGACGTAAAACCGGGTGCGCCTTTGCCGGAAGCCTATACACATGAAAATCTGGGCCTTCTTGAAAAAGGCTGTGAAAACCTCTTCCACCATGTCGACACGGTCAAAAAAGCCGGCATCACCCCCGTGGTATGCATCAACCGTTTCTCTTCCGACACAAATGATGAGATCGCCTTGCTCCGTCGCCTTTGTGATAGCCATCATGTGCGCTGTGCTCTTTCGGAACACTGGCGATATGGCGGAGAAGGGGCAAGGGAACTTGCCGAAGCCGTTGTTGAAGCCTGTGAGGAACCTTCCTCCTTCCGTTTTCTCTATGAAGAGGACCTGCCCCTTCGGCAGCGCGTGGAACGGATAGCCGCTGAAGTTTATGGGGCGGATGGGGTAGACTGGTCACCTCTCGCCTCCGAAAAGGCTGCCCGCTTTGAATCGGATCCCCATTATGCGAATTACTGCACCATGATGGTCAAAACTCACCTGTCCCTTTCACACGATCCTCTTCTTAAAGGCGTTCCCAAAGGATGGCGTTTGCCGGTTCGGGATATTTTGGAGTATAACGGTGCTCGTTTTCTCTGCCCGATGGCCGGATCCATCAACATGATGCCCGGCACCGGCAGCAATCCCGCGTATCGCCGCATTGATATCGACTCCGCAACCGGAAAAGTCACCGGTTTGTTCTAAATGATACCTTATAAAGCCTTTTCCTTACGGGGAAGGGGAACCGTCGCCTGGCGACGGTGGATGAGGTCATGCTAAGAAAAGGAAAAACAAAATGATTTCTCAGGATTCCATTCGTAATTTCTCAATTATTGCTCACATCGACCATGGCAAATCCACTCTGTCCGATCGCCTCATCGAAAAATGCGGCGCCGTTGAACAGCGCATCATGGAAGACCAGATCCTGGACGATATGGATCTGGAGCGCGAGCGCGGCATCACGATCAAGGCACGGGCAGTGGGCCTCAATTATCAGGCGCCTGACGGAAAGGCGTATACTCTCAATCTGATTGACACTCCGGGCCATGTCGACTTTAATTATGAAGTCAGCCGGTCCCTCGCCGCGTGTGAAGGTGCACTTCTCGTAGTGGATGCTTCGCAGGGTGTCGAGGCGCAGACGCTCTCCAACACCTATCTCGCTATGGATAACAATCTCGAGATACTCCCAGTTATTAACAAGATTGATCTTCCTGCCGCCGATCCGCAACGCGTCAAGGATGAAATCGAGGAGATTATCGGCATTCCGGCTCAGGCTTCTCCTGAAATCAGCGCGAAAGCCGGCATTAACATCGATGCCGTTCTCGATGAGATCGTGAAGGGGGTTCCTGCTCCGTCGGGCGATCCCTCGGCTCCCCTCAAAGCCCTCATTTTCGACAGTCAGTATGACAGCTACCGCGGTGTCATCGTCTTCATCCGGGTGTTCGATGGCTCGATCCGTCGTGATGCCGAAGTGAAAATGATGTCTACCGGTGCTGTCTATAAGGTGGTGGAGGTTGGTCATCTTCGCCCCATCGGGTTCGATCCCTGCACCGAGCTCTCAGCCGGTGACGTCGGTTATTTCACGGCCAGCATCAAAAATGTGTCTGACACCACTGTGGGCGACACCGTCACCCTTGCTGCCAATCCTACCGCCGAAGCCCTTCCGGGTTATCGCCCGGCACGCCCGATGGTCTACTGCGGCATTTACACCGAAGACGGCTCCAAATATCCGGACCTGCGGGATGCTCTGGAAAAGCTCAAACTCAACGACGCTTCGCTCTCCTTTGAGCCGGAGAGCTCCATTGCTCTCGGATTCGGCTTTCGCTGCGGATTCCTCGGGATGCTTCATATGGAAGTTATCCAGGAACGTCTGGAACGTGAATTCGATCTTGACCTTGTCACTACGCTTCCTTCCGTCATTTATAAAATTGTCAAGACAGATGGGTCCGTGATCTATGTGGACAATCCTCATAACTATCCGGAACCGGCCGTGATCGCTGAGGCGCATGAGCCTTATATGAAGGTCAGCATTATCACGCCGAATGAGTTTGTCGGCAACATTATGCCTCTCTGTCAGGAGCGCCGCGGGGAATATAAAAATATGCAGTATCTTGATCAGCGGCTTGTCGAGATGCATTATGAAATGCCCCTTAACGAAATCATCTACGATTTCTTTGATACCCTGAAAGCACGTACCAAAGGCTATGCCTCGCTGGACTATGAGCTCAGTGAATATAAACCCAGCGAACTCGTCAAAGTTGATATGCTCCTCAACGGCGACCAGGTTGATGCTCTCAGCTTTATCGCTCATAAAGATAAAGCTTATGCCCGCGCCCGCAAGCTGTGTGAAAAGCTGAAAGACAATATTCCGCGCCAGCTTTTCGAAGTGCCGATCCAGGCAGCCATCGGCGGAAAAATCATTGCCCGCGAAACCGTAAAGGCTCTCCGGAAAGACGTTCTTGCCAAGTGCTACGGCGGCGACATTACCCGTACGAAGAAGCTGTTGGAGAAGCAGAAAGAAGGAAAAAAGAAGATGCGCCAGCTCGGCACCGTTCAGATCCCAACCGAAGCGTTTCTCGCCGTCCTGAAACTGGATGAATAAGCCTCAAAACGGCTGTAAAAGGATTCTGCTCACCGATGTCATTTCATGGAATTACAGAAACAAATCTTTTCAGCGAAATCCGATTTTTTATATTCTTATAGGAATCTATCAAAAACTGAGGAGGTGACAGGTTTATGAAAAACATCATTACCATTAGTCGTGAATACGGCAGCGGCGGATACGAAATCGGGCAAAAGGCAGCAGATGTGCTTGGGTTTCAGTTTTATGATAAAGAACTGATCGCCCAGATCGCAGAGAATCTTCTGGTGTCCGAGTCATTCATGCGTTATACCGAGGACAAACCGATCCGCCGGAACATTTTCCGGGAGACGTTCCCTATGCTTTCCAGCAGAGAAAACGAGGATGCAGATTTTATTTTTGCACAGCAGGGCAAGTTTATAGTGGAACTGGCAGAAAAGGGAAAGTGTGTCATTGCCGGCCGCAGAGCGGATTATTACCTGCGTGATAATCCGAAAGCATTTCATCTTTTCTTCTATGCAGATACCGATTTCAAGGTAGATCGGATCTGCCGGAAGGAAAACTGCACAGCGGAGGAAGCTCTGAAAAAGATCACCGATATGGATAAGCGCAGAAAAACCAGCTATGAATATGTCACAGGCCGCAAATGGGGCGACAGGCATAATTATGACCGCATGATCTGCACTTCAAGTTTCGGCATTGAAAAGTGTGTGGATGAAATCGTTCTTTTGATGCTGGACGGCAACAAAAGCTGAACCTTGTAATTGAAAACTCCCTGCCTGGATTTTCCAATTTCCATGCAGGGAGATTCTCTCATGATCGGATTTTCTCAACCACGACGCGGTCAGCCGGTAGCCATGCCACAGTATCCAATTCTTCAAGCGTAAGCCATTTTGCAGCTTCGTGTTCCTTCAGAACCGGCTTTCCTTCGGTGATCGCAGCCCAGTAGCATTGCATGCTGAGATGGAATTCGGGATAATCCTGTTCAACTGTGATCAAATGCTTGCCAACTGCAATCTCAGTATCCAACTCTTCCATAATCTCCCGCCTGAGCGCCTGTTCCGGGGCTTCTCCCGGCTCAATCTTTCCGCCGGGGAATTCCCATCCGTCTTTATAATCTCCGTAGCCGCGCTGTGTGGCGAAGATTCTGTCCCCATCGCGAATAATGGCAGCGACCACCTGAATTGTTTTCATGTTTTTCTCTTCCTCATCGATAATAATCTGTGAATCAACGGCGATGAAACCGGCCGACGAAGCCGGGGCGTAAAGGTCTTGACATTTGACGATCTTTCAACTAAGTTGAAACAAACGAATCGACAGTTCCAATCAAAAGGAGTTGTTTTAGGTGCTATCCTTCTATCTGAACAATCAGTTTTCTCTGCTTCAGAATCTTGATTTTTCATCCGTATTCTGGTTTCCTGTCTTTGCGGTTTTGCCCTCGGCATCGAGCGCAGCCGCCGCTTTAAAGAGGCCGGCGTACGAACCCACATGATCGTCTGCTGTGCAGCCTGCCTTGTGATGATTGTCTCCAAATACGGTTTTGCAGATCTGTATTCTGCCGGTAAGATGTTTAACGGCACGAGAGGGGCAGACCCTGCCAGGCTTGCAGCGCAGGTCGTCAGCGGCGTCAGCTTCCTCGGAGCTGGTATGATTTTTAAAAATGGCGGCAGTGTCACGGGTCTTACTACCGCTGCCGGTATCTGGGCAACGGCGGGTATCGGCCTTGCCATCGGCTCCGGCATGTTCGTGGTGGGCATTATTGTTACTTTGGCCGTCAGCCTGATCCAGATGCTGATGCATATTGTTATGGTGGGGAATGATTCCTACCGCTGTTCCAATATTGATATTGTTGTCGCAGACAAAACGAATTTCCAGCCGAAGTTCAATGAGTTGATGAAACGATATAACGCTGCAGTGATTGAATTCCTCATCACCAAAGAAGGGGAAAGTTACCGCTACAATGCCACCGTCAAGAGCAAGGTACCGATTGACAACGAGGAGCTCAACGCCATCCTGACGGAGAATGAGGAGATTAAGGAAATCTCCATTCTCAATGTATAGTGTCCCCCTTTGAACGCTTGGTTTTTATACACGTTCCAACTTTAAAGAAAGACCTCTCGCCGTGAATACCCGGCCGGAGGTCTTTTTAAATCGGTTTTCGGATCGAACTGAAGCAGTTGACCTTTATTTCGCGTGCTTCTTGTTCTTTTTCTTCAGAAACAGAGCAACAACGGTGAGGCAGCACGCAGCACAAAGAATGCCGACGATCACTTTTTTCATCAGGTCAAATCCCTTTTTCACACCCTGAATCACAAAATAGGTGAGTGCGCCCAGAATCGCAATCAGCAAAACACAAATCAAAACCATTTTTCGTATACTCGCCCATCCCGGAGATTGTTGTTGATGGAAGCGGACGGGCGTTCCTCCTGTTGATCATTATAGCATAGAATTTCTGAAAAAGGAAGCAGTTAATTCAACGGTCCGGCGTTGCTGTCCTTCCTATCCCAGCATCATTCTGTCATTATCCAGATTTTTGCCGACGGCTTTGCGGAAGAGAACCAGCAGATCGTTTACCGTCAGTTTGGAGCGCTCGTCACCCCGCACGTCATATATAATTCTGCCGTGATCCATCATCAACGTCCGATTGCCGAGGTCAAGGGCTGTCTGCATGTTATGGGTTACCATCAGGCAGGTCAAGTGGTTGGTCTCTACAATTTCTTTGGTCAGGGCAAGTACTTTATCGGCTGTGGCAGGGTCAAGCGCGGCGGTGTGCTCATCAAGCAGCAGGAGTTTGGGCGGGTGGAAGGTGGCCATCATCAGGGTCAGCGCCTGCCGCTGCCCGCCTGAAAGCAGGCCGACGGGCTGCTGCATCCGATCCTCCAGGCCCATCCCCAACAGAGAAAGCCGTTCCCGAAACGCTTCCCGATCTTTTTTTGAGATATGTGAAAACCAGCTTTTTCTGCCGGCGGAAGCTGCAAGAGAGAGATTTTCTTCAATGGTCATCCCGGGAGCGCTGCCGCGCATCGGATCCTGAAAAAGCCTTCCGATGTTCCTTGCACGGACATATTCGGGCTGCAGCGTGATATCCTCACCATCGAGAAGAATGCTGCCACTGTCCGTAAAGAAGCTCCCTGCAATTGCGTTAAAAACTGAACTTTTTCCTGCCCCGTTGGATCCAATTATTGAAATAAAGTCAAAATCAGGAACTTTTAAAGACAAATCAACAAGTGCTTTGCGTTCGTTTGCAGTGCCGGGGTTAAAGGTTTTTGAAATATGGGACAGTTCCAGCATTTCAAGCGTCTCCTTTCCCGGATTTGTGAGTGAGCCGTCTGTGAAACTCCGGATAGCGGGATTTGAGGTAAGGCCCCGCGATGGCGATAATCACGATCACCGAAGACACCAGTTTCAGCATGAAAGCCGGCATATGGAAACGCAGAGCGGCGGCGTAAATAAGGCGGAAGATGATGGCTCCCAACACGGCGCCGCATGCTTTGCGTGCGATTCCGCCTCTCCCGGCAAAGGCTCTGCCGATCAGAAGCGAGGCCAGGGCGATGGTCACCATGCCGGATCCGATATCAATATTGACCGACTTCTGGCTCTGTGCCAGCAGGCAGCCGGATAGCGCCGTAAACGAGTTGGAAATGCAAAGCCCCACAATGGTGGTAAAGGCAGGATTGATGGAAGAAGACTTCACCATATCCGGATTGTTACCGGTGGCGCGGATGGCAAGGCCGAGTCTTGTCCGAAGAAACCAACTCAGAAAGAGGATTACCAGCAACACAGCAAGTACGGCTGCTACGGTTTTATACATCCCGGACAGAGGAGTATTTTTCAACAGCAGTTTGAGCTGAGTGAAAATCGTCTCGGTTTTGTTCATGTTCAGCAGAGAAGCGCCGCCCATGATCCCAATATTGATGGAATAGAGCCCGGTATTCACGATGATGCCGGAAAGAAGGCTGTCGATTCCCATCTTGGTCTGGAGAAGCGCAGTAACAAAACCCGAGATCATGCCGGCCAGCATTGCTGCCGGTAAGGAAAGATAAGGGTGCCCGCTCAGGGCAATCACAGCGCCGACGACTGCTCCTAACGTGAAACAGCCGTCGGTGGAAAGGTCACATACATTCAGCATGGTGTAGCTGAGGAACAGCGCCAGCACGGTCAGTGAGCTGATGAGCCCAAGTTCCAGCGCTGTCTGAAGAATTGATGCCATGGATACGTACTCCGGTTTCTTATCAGAATTCCTGCCGCTTTCCGGGAAAGCGGCAGGGAAAGATCGAATCAGGCTCAGGCCAGATCGTCAAAGCTCTCGGCAGTGGTGATTGGCTGCACTTTGGTGCAGAACGGAGCAAATGCTTCCGCAATCGCTTCATAATCCAGGCCGAGTGCTTCGCAGGTTTCCGTGTTTACAGTGGCAGTGCCGTTGTCAAAGGTCATAACCGGCACTTCGGCAGGATTTTTGCCGTTCATCAGGATGTCTGCAATCATATTGCCGGTTTCCACACCGAGATTTGCGTAGTCAACGCCGTAACCGAGGAAGGCACCGTTGAGTGCAAAACTGTCGGCACCGGTATAGTGGGGGATGCCTGCTTCTGCGAGGGTTTCGTAAATCGCAAGCTCGGCGGTCATAACGGTGTTGTCCGTCGGGGTGAAAACGGCGTCTGCTTTGTCACTGACGAGGGCTTCGGCTGCAAGCATGATTTCATCCACCGTAGTTCCGGTGTGTTCCACATATTTTACGCCTTTTTCATCCAGATATGCTTTTGCTGCGGCAATCGGAGCGGTGGAGGAATCTTCACTGACGTTGTACAGCAATCCAATCAGATCGGCATCCGGGTTGGCTGCGAAAATGAGATTCATGACGGCGGTGGTATCGAGATAGTCAGAGGTGCCCGTCAGATTTGCTCCCGGAGTTTCGAGAGATTCCACAATTCCGGCCCCTACAGGATCTGAAACCGCTGCGAATACCACAGGGATACCGTTATCTTCTGTAGCGGCCTGCATTGCCATGGCAACCGGCGTCGCCACACCGACCATCAGGTCAACCTGATCGGCAATGAAGTTTGCAATGATCTGATTCATCACGTTGGCGTCTGTGTTGCAGTTATCTTCGTAGATTTCAAAGGTCACGCCCTTTTCAGCACTGATGGCTTCCAGCTGACTGCGGATGTTTGCGATGATTTGGTTGAGGGAAGCGTCATCTACAAAGTTGCAGATGCCTACTTTGTAGCTTTCACCTTCTGCAAAGGCAGAAAAGGAACCGAATGCGGCAATGGAGAGAACCAGAGAGAGGATCAATACTGTGCAGATGATTTTTTTCATGGTGTTTTCCTTTCTTTTTTTCTTGTTTTGCTTTTTAAGGTTAGGAACGGGTAAAAGCAAAAATCCCGTCCCCGCAACGAACATTGCTGGGACGGGAAGAAAATCAGATCCCGTGGTGCCACCCGGCTTGATGTGAATTCACACCCACTTTATGCGTACTATCATACGCCGAACGTTTTTAACGGGGATTCCAGCCCCGGCGCACATACTGAGGTTTTCAAAACCCGTTCCGTTTGCCCTCGGAAGCCCATTCGGCCTTATGCTTTCCGCTGCCCTCACACCATCGGCAGCTCGCTGCGGGAAAGTCGCTTAAAGCTTACTTCCTCTTCCTCATCGGTTTGGCCGCATTTTAGCACGTTAAATCGCGGATGTCAATTGCGTTTTTGACGGAGAAATGAAATTTGGTATATTTATGCGAGAATCGAAATAGAAGCGGAGTGTTCTTTGGCTGATTTTCTATTTTCCTGTAGAGCCGAAACCGCCTGCTCCGCGTTCGGTGCCCGGCAGTTCTTCGGAGAATTCAAATTCAGCCTCAAGAAATGGAAGAATCACAAGTTGGGCAATCCTCTCCCCGTGGGTGACGGTGCGGTCCATTCCCGAGTCATTGTGCAGTGCCACGATGTATTCCCCTCGGTAGTCGCTGTCACATACGCCAACACAGTTGGCAGGGCGCAGCCCTTCTTTCAGGGAGAGTCCGCTTCGTGCAAAAACGGCTCCGAACCAGCCCTCCGGAATTGCCGCCGAGATGCCCGTCCCGACCTTGACGGTTTCTCCCGACCGGATGACAACCGGCTCCTCCAGGCAGGCATAGAGATCATAGCCTGCCGCACAGGCAGAACCACGCATCGGCATCAAAGCATTTTCCCGCAGTTTTTTCAGCAAAATTTTCATAGAGGAAGCACCGCCTTTTCTTTGAGATGACTGTTAAAATCGTCTTTTTCCTTACGGAATACTATTATACCCGCTCAAAACCCTTCTGTAAACACAGAAAAACCATTGGAATGCAAGAATTAAGTTGTAAATAACCGTTTCATTTGGTATAATAATATGAATAATTTCCTGCAATACGTTTTGTGAGGTTAGGGCATTGAATAAGAAACTGCGCGCCCTGGTGGATATCAACGCCGGCGTTTATCTGATCACAATGAGCTGCTTTGTGGCGGCTACATTTGTGCTGGGTTATTTCGTCCTGTCCGGGACGAGAGCAGGCTATCTGCTTGAACTTCTTTCCGGAGCAGAGGCGGTGGCTGTTCTTGTGCTGCTCGTGGTCTATTCCGTTACGACAAAGAACCGCCAGAAAAATCTGGAATCCTATATTGAAACCGTAATGTATGATTCGGAAAATGCCCGCAGCAGAACGTTGATGAACTTCCCGCTGCCCATTGCTGTTTTCCAGTTGGATGACACCCGTATTGTTTGGGCAAATGATGAATTCTTCCGGATCTGCGGCTCAAAAGGGACGCGGTACGATGCACGAATGGTCGATTTTCTGCCCGAATTCGACAGCAAATGGCTGTCAGAGGGGCAATCCCAGTATCCGACGCTTCTTCAACTCAATGGCAGGCGCTACCGTGTCCACGGCAATCTGATTCGGCATGATTTTGAAGATGAGAATGTCACTTTCATGGGCATTACCTACTGGTTGGACGTTACGGAATATGATGATATCCGCATTGAATATGAAGAATCGCGCCCTGTAGCGGGAGTGATTCTCATCGACAATTATGAAGAGCTCATTAAAAACCAGCCGGACAAAGAGCGCAACCGCATGCGCGACAGTATAGAAGAAAAACTGATGAACTGGGCGGAAGGCACCAAGGGTTTTGTCCGCCGTCTGGATCGTGACCGTTATCTTGTCCTGATGGAGAAGCGCGAGCTTGCTTCCATGAAAGAGCAAAAGTTCCCCATTGTCGAAACAATCCACAGTGTGGAGAGCGCGGCAGGTATCAGTGCTTCCGTCAGCCTTGGGTTCGGTGAGGATGCATCAAGCTTCTCCGAGGCGCTGCAGTTTGCCGATATGGCGGCAGAACTGGCCATTTCCCGCGGAGGGGATCAGGTTGTCATCAAAAACCGCCTGAACTTCGAGTTCTTCGGCGGGCGCGGCGGTGAGATTGAGCGCCGCACCAAAGTAAAATCCAGAGTCATGGCGACGACGCTGCAGTCGCTGGTGAAAGATTCTTCCAAGGTCTATGTGATGGGGCACCGGTTCAGCGACCTTGATGCGATCGGTGCAGCGGTCGGCGTATGCTGTGTGTGCCGGCTCAGCGGCATCCGATATCACATTGTAGTGGATGAGAACACAACCGCTGCCAAACCGCTGATTGACAAGCTGAAAACCGTGCCGGAATATCGCTCGGTGTTTGTGACTCCTCAGGAGGCCGTCCTCCATGCAGACGGGCGAACCCTTCTTGTTGTTGTAGATACCAACCGGCCGGAGCAGGTGGAGGAACAGGATTTGCTGGATGCCTGCAACCGTGTCGCGGTGATTGACCACCACCGTGTAGCTGCCACTTATATTCACAATGCCGCCCTCGGATTTATTGAGCCTTATGCCTCCTCTGCCTGCGAGCTTCTCACCGAGATCATCCAGGAGCTTGCACCGGATATCAACAGTGTGCTGAAATGTGAGGCGGAAGCACTGCTCTCCGGCATTGTGCTCGACACCAAGAATTTCACAATCCGCACCGGGGAACGAACCTTTGATGCCGGCGCTTATCTCCGCCGGGCAGGAGCGGACACGGCGGAAGTGAAAAAACTGCTTCAGAGTGATCTGGAAGATACACTTGCCAAGTACCGGATCCTGCAGGGAGCGCAGATTTATAAAGGCGTCGCGATAGCAGTTCCCTCGGAGGTGACGGGCAGAATCATCGCAGCCAAAGCAGCGGATGAACTTTTAAATATCTCCGGGGTGGAAGCATCCATTGTAATTGCACCGGCTCCGGGAGGAGGATGTATCGCTTCTGCGCGTTCCATCGGCGAGATGAACATGCAGATTATTATGGAGAAACTCGGCGGCGGCGGAAACCGGAGTGCTGCTGCAGCGCAACTGAAAGACGTAGATGCGCCTGCAGCCCGTGACATGGTTCTCAAAGCAATCGATGAATATCTGGGGTAAACGAGTTTATTGAATCATTAGCAATTCTCAATGTTTTTCAGGAGGGACGAATATGAAAGTTATTTTTAATCAGGATGTAAAAGGCAAGGCCAAAAAAGGCGAGATGAAAGAGGTCTCTGACGGATATGCCAGAAACTATCTCATTCCCCGCGGGATCGCAACAGAAGCTACGGCTGACAATATCAACACCATGAAGCTGCAGGAAAAGGCAAAGAAAGCTCAGATAGAGCGGGAAAAGGCACAGGCGAGGGAAATCGCTGCGAAGCTCTCCTCCGTCCAGGTGACCATCCGCGCCAAATCCGGCGGCAGCGGCAAGCTCTTCGGGGCGGTAACCTCCCAGGAGATTTCCGATGCGCTGAAGGCGCAGCACGGCGTTGAAATCGACAAGAATAAAATCGTTCAGAATGAACCGATTAAGAGCTACGGCACCTATACCGTCAAGGCGAAGCTCGGCTACGAGATTTCCGGAGACATCAGCGTGCTCGTTGTAGAAGGATAATCCGCCGGTATGGACGAGCTCCTTGGGAGGAAAGTTCCTTATTCCGCGGCGGCAGAGCAGGCCGTAATCGGTTCAATGCTCATTGACCCCCGCTGCGTGCCGGACGTCATCGAGAAGGTGAACGCGGAAGATTTCTATATGAAACAGAATCGGGACGTTTTTGAGACCATCTATCAGATGTTCGCCTATTCCCGCACGATCGACCCGGTTACCGTCGTCAACGAGATGAAAGTACGTGCTGTTTACGATGACAATACCGAAAGCTATCTCGCTGAAATCATGCGTCTGACGCCGACGGCTGCCAATGTGCTGGAATATGCTGCCATTGTACGTGACAGGGCGATGCTTCGCCATCTCGGCGAGGCTGCGGACGAAATCAACACCATGGTCTACGAAGGCGCCGGTGAAGCAGATACCGTGCTGGAAGCTGCCGAACAGAAGATTTTCCTTCTTCGGCAGGGAAGAAACGTCGGCGGTCTTCTCCCGGTTTCTTCGGTTATCAACAACGTTTTTGATACCCTTTCGGAATATGCAGCCTCCGGCAGCCGGATTCCGGGGCTTTCTACAGGGCTTCCGGATCTCGACAGGATGATTCTCGGTCTCAACAAATCCGATTTCATTCTCATCGCGGCACGACCCGGCATGGGCAAAACCAGCATAGCGCTTAACATTGCACTGTATGTCGCCATGGTGCTGAAGAAAACGGTGGCATTTTTCTCGCTTGAAATGTCAAGGGAGCAGCTTGTTACGCGCCTTCTCTCCAAGGCTGCCATGATTCCCTCTCAAAACCTGATGACCGGGCAGCTGAACGACAGCCAGTGGCGATCCATCGCCGAAGCTGCCCAGCAGATGAGCGTTTCCGATATCCGCATTGATGATAATCCTTCCGTAACCGTCTCTGACATGAAGGCGGCCTGCCGCCGCGTGAAAGATTTAGGGCTGGTGTGTATTGATTATCTGCAGCTTATGTCTTCGGCGGGCTCCAAAAACTCCTGGGCGGACAATCGACAGCAGGCGGTCAGTGAAATCAGCCGTATGCTGAAAATAATGGCCAAGGAGCTTGATGTGCCGGTGATCTGCCTTTCGCAGCTCAACCGTGCAGTGGAATCCAGACAGGATAAACGTCCGCTTCTTTCCGACCTGCGTGAGTCGGGTTCGATTGAGCAGGATGCTGATGCCGTCATCGCCCTTTACCGGGAAGGCTATTACGTCAAGGAAGCAGAAAACCCCAATCTGGTTGAGGCACTGATTTTGAAAAACAGGCGCGGCTCTACAGGCACTGTATATCTCAACTGGTTGGCGGAGTACACCTCCTTTACCTCCTATGAGGCAAACCGTGACGAAGACGATTATTGATGCCGTCACCCGCAGCAACCTGATTCGGCCGGGGATGAAAATCCTCTGTGCGGTATCAGGCGGTGCCGATTCCATGTGCCTGCTTCACGTCCTTTTTGAAAACCGTGAACAGTTTGGTATTTCGGTGGCTGCAGCGCATTATAATCACGCACTGCGGGGAGAAGAGTCTGAGCGGGATTGCCGGTTTGTCTCTTCCTTTTGCCGTGATCCGGAGATCCCTTTCTATACGGAAACCGGCGATGTTGAAGCTTATGCGGAGGCTCATTCGCTGGGAATTGAGGAGGCTGCACGGGTTTTGCGCTATGCTTTTCTCAATCGCGCGGCGGAATCGGCCGGCTGTTCGGTCATTGCCACTGCACACAATCTGGAAGATAATGCCGAAACCGTTCTCTTTCATCTGCTTCGCGGCGGAGGGGCAGAAGGGCTTGCCGGGATTCCTCCTGCAAGGGATAATCTGATCCGGCCGCTGCTTGCGGTTTCCCGCCAAACAATTGAAGCCTATCTTGCAGAGAACGAGATTCCCTATGTAACCGACAGCACCAACCTCTCGGATGCCTATACCAGAAACCGAATCCGCCATCAGGTGATGCCGGTGCTGGCTTCCATGAATCCACGCTTCGGGGAAGCCGTTCTGCGTTCGGGTGAGCTGCTCCGACAGGATGACGCGTGCCTCGTCGCTCAGGCCAATGCTTTTATCGAGCAATTTTATGACGGGTTTTCTCTTCCGGTAAAAGAACTGCTGGCTCTGCACCGGGCAATTTCAAGCCGTGTGATACGGCGGCTTTCGCCGAAGCCGTTGACAAAAATGCATGTGGATGCCGTTCTTGGTGCCTTGAGGAGTACTGAGCGTACGTTTGTGGATGTGCCCGGTGCCCGCATTCTGGTCGAACAGGGGAGAATTACCTGGAAGGAAGAGACGCCTACGGCAATCTTCGATATCGAGCTGATTCCCGGGGAGACGGTGGAACTGTCCGAACCGGGGCTTCGAATCGAGACAAAAATTTCTGTTTATCCGGAAAAAGTTAACGGCTTGTTCAAACCTTTTTGTTTTAAATGTGATCAAATATATGGGCGCGTTTTCCTCACTGCACGCAGAGCGGGAGATGAGATCCGGCTTCGTGGCAGGGGATGCACAAAATCCGTCCGCAAGCTTTTTATGGAAGCCGGTTTGAACAATCGGGAACGGTTGCTTACTCCGGTGCTGCGTGACGATCGCGGTGTTCTCGCTGTTTACGGCTTTGGGGAGGCTGAACGAGGTGCACCGCAGGCAGGAGATCGCATCCTGCAAATATCCATAGTCCCCGTTAATCCGTTGTATTCCATGTTTTCCAATGACGACTGAGAAAGAAAGAGAGGTTTCCCTTGAGAGGAATGGAAGAAGACATCGCCTATACCCTGCTTACCGAGAAAGAAATTTATGATAAAGTGCATGAAATCGGCAAAAAGATTTCGGAAGACTTTGCGGGCAAAGATCCTGTTTTTGTCGGTGTTCTGAAAGGCTGTTTTATGTTTATGGCGGATCTGATCCGCTGTGTCAATATCAACAGTGAAATCGAATTTATGGCTGTTTCTTCCTACAGCGGAACAAACTCTACCGGCGCTGTCCGTATCAATAAGGACCTCAAAGGAGATATCGGGGGCAGGCACATCATCCTTGTGGAAGATATTCTTGACTCCGGCGTTACTCTGAATTATTTGAAGAACTATCTTATGGTGCGTGAGCCCGCTTCTATCTCCATTGCTACTTTGCTGGATAAGCCTGCCCGCAGAAAGGCACCTGTCAAGGCGGATTATTTCTGCTTTGATGTTCCGGATGCGTTTGTGGTGGGATATGGGCTTGATTATAATGAGAAATATCGTAATTTGCCGTATATCGGTGTTTTGAAACCGGAGGTTTATTCCTCCTGATCCCGGCACTATTTTGCATGAACCGAAGGATGTGATTATCGTTTGAAACCGAACCGCAACAGAGCCAGAGACATTGGTTTTTATGTTTTACTTGCTGTTATCGTAATTGCCATCGTCTTCACCCTGAATTCCGACACGAAAAAAGATCAGCTGAATTCCTATTCCGAACTTGTCGATCTGTTTGAGAAAGAAAAAATACAGTCTTTCAAGACAGAGGGGAACACCATTCTTCTGGAGATCCGCACGAACGATCCCCTGGAGCCGGAAGAGAAAGCATATGATCTTTACAGCTTTTCCGTCTTTTACGAAGACTTTCATGATCTGATCATGGAGCAGTACAAAGCCGGCATCATCGAAAAGTATGACTATACCGAAGGCTTTACGATGCCCTGGTGGGCAAGTTTTATTCCCTATCTGGTCATCATGTTCGGTGCCATGGGCTTGTGGTACTTTATGATGAACCGCGCAGGCGGCGGTGGAGCAGGCGGATTTGCCCGCTTCAGCAAGGCCCGCACAAGGCTCGGCTCCGATGAGAAAGATAAGAAGACCTTTAAAGACGTTGCCGGCTGTGATGAAGAGAAGGCAGAGCTTCAGGAAGTTGTGGATTTCCTGAAGGATCCGAAGCGTTACACCGAGATGGGCGCCAGAATTCCCAAGGGAATTCTTCTTGTGGGGCCACCGGGCACGGGCAAAACGTTACTGGCAAAAGCTGTTGCAGGGGAGGCAAATGTTCAGTTCCTCTCCATTTCGGGCTCTGACTTTGTTGAGCTGTACGTCGGCGTCGGTGCCGGCCGTGTGCGCGATTTGTTTGAACAGGCCAAGAAGATTGCTCCGGCCATTATTTTCATTGACGAAATTGATGCTGTCGGTCGTCAGAGAGGTTCCGGCCTCGGCGGCGGTCATGATGAACGCGAACAGACGCTCAACCAGCTCCTCGTGGAGATGGATGGTTTCGGCAATAACGAAGGGGTTATCGTCATGGCGGCTACCAACCGTGCCGATATTCTGGATAATGCGCTTTTGCGTCCCGGCCGGTTTGACCGTCAGATCTATGTGGGCCTCCCGGACATCAAAGGCAGAGAAGCAATCCTGAAAATTCATGCACGTGACAAGCAGCTTGCCGATAATGTTGACCTCAACAACATCGCCAAGGGGACACCGGGATTCTCCGGCGCCGACCTTGAAAACCTCATGAATGAAGCTGCCATCCTTGCGGTTCGCCGCAGAGAGCGCTTTATCACGCAGGATGATATCGATGAGGCCATTCTCAAAGTGCAGATGGGTCCGGAAAAGAAGTCCCGCAAAATGTCTGACAAGGCACGCCGTCTCACGGCTTATCATGAATCCGGCCATGCAGTCGCAGGCAAATTCCTGAAGAACGTCGACCCTGTGCACTACATTACGATTATCCCGCGCGGAGCAGCCGGCGGGTTCACGCTTTTCCGCCCGCAGGAAGATCTGGAGAACTTCAAGTCCCGCAGTGAGATGTATGAAAATATCGTCATGGCGCTCGGCGGTCGTATTGCGGAAGAACTTTTCCTGGATGATATTTCCACCGGAGCTTCCGGAGATATCCAGCAGGCAACCTCCATT
>JAFUGY010000034.1 GCA_017469115.1 Oscillospiraceae bacterium | reverse complement strand
TACGCCGTCCGTACCGGCATGGAAGCGGTCTACACGCTGCTCGAGCTGGATCGCGGTGTGCCGGAGGTTTTTGCCTCCTGTTACGATGTCCGCGCTCTTCTGGACGCCACAGCCGGTTTGATGGACGGAAGAAAAATCACGAATATGAAACTCGGCTTTGCCGAACGGGTCGCCCTTGACGCTGTGCTGAAACGAATAAAAGGCACCGTGGCGGAGAGAATGCTCAAGGAATACGGCTTGATTTGATCCGACGCATCAAGAATGTATGGCCGTAATAATTGAATTTTAAGCAGGACAAAAGGACAAAACTCTGTACTTCGAGCGTCACTTCTCTCGTACATTGAGTTTTGTCCTTTTTGTCACACTGTCCTGCAAAAATCTGCAATATGAAAAATCAGAAATCGCCTATGACAAAATGACAATATTCCCGAACAAGAACAGTTTTTACACCGATATATGAATTTTGTCATTTTGTCAGGTAGTAGTTCTTTTTTTCGTAGAGTTGCTTATCAGGCCTGTTGAATGATGAACGATTAGAAAATTTAAAAGTCAATATGACTTGACAATCGCTATTCAACAGGTATATAATGCAACTGTAATTCAGTTGCATTTGAAAGGATCTGAAAATGCCTACAAAAAAAGAACTGATTCAAAAGCTAACCGCAAAACGTCTACCTCGTAATTACACCGTCAGAGAATTGGATGCGCTGATGTCAAAGTGTAGTTGCGAAAAATATCAAGGTGGACGAGGCTCTGGAATTGGGTACAGGCACTCTCCAACGGGGCGAGCCATTCAGTTTGATGCACCACATCCCGGCAAAGAACTTTATGCTTACCAGGTCAAAGCGGTAATTGAATTTCTGAAATCAATTGGTGAAATCTGAAGGAGGTTCTGTTATGAGTAAAATGATGGCATATAACGGTTATCATGCTCAAATTGAGTATGATGCAGAGGATGAATTATTCGTTGGGAAAGTATATGGTATTACAGATTCCCTGAATTTTCATGGAACTTCTGTAGCTGAGCTGGAGGAAATGTTCCACCAGAGCATTGATAATTATCTTGCTATGTGTGCTGAAACGGGAAAACAGCCTGATAAAGAATTTAAAGGCTCATTTAATATCCGCATTTCCCCGGAACTTCACAGGGAGATTTCCCTTCAGGCTGCAGAGGAAGGCATTACACTCAATCAATATGTGTTGAAAGCCTTGGAACAATCTTTGCTTCCTGCTTAATTCTTTTTCTCTGCTTTCATTTCATGTTTAAAACCCGTGAGCACTGCCTTGATCAGGTAGGCTCACGGGTTCCTTTTTCAGTCTTCACTGTCGTTCGTCGAAAACAGATATCTCTCCATAATATGCGCCGGGGTGCAGCTCCAGGCATGGCAATAGCTGTTCACAACGCTGCCGCCGTAAGGAGAACGGTCCGGGTCTTTTCCGTCCCAGCACTCCCAAAAGGTATCCGCTCCTGCATCCAGCATGCCGCCCCAATACGATCTCAAATGTGAAATTGCTTCCTCACGAAGGCCGGCTCTCAGCAGCGCCATCACATAATAATGATGCAAATACGGGGTCTGCATGCCGGGTCCTTCCTGCAGAGTAAGAGCTTTCCGCATGGCCTTATCCGCCTTTTCCGGCTCTGCCACATCGGCAAGCACCATCCAGATCTGGCTTGCTTCCGAAATCTGTCCGTTAGAAACGAAGCACTCTTTTCCTTCCTCCCAGAAGCGCTGGTAAGCCGCTTTTCTCAGAGCATCGTGCCGCTGTCTCAACCAATTTGCCTGTGACCAGTCATTCCTTCTTCGGGCAAGCCTCCTTGCATAACGGAGAGCGAAAATCAGCACGCCCTGTGCGCAGGCTGTCTTTTCCAGGTTGTCTCCCCAATCGATAAAGGTGTCTTTCACGGCTTGCTCATTTACAATATCGTCCGGGCCGCATTGCCGCAATGCATATTCAACCTGCTGCATCGCAATATCATAAAGGTCGTTGAGGGCTTCTTCATCTCCCGTCTCCTGCAGGTATTCCTCCAGCGCTACAACGTACATCAGGGAATAATCCATGAGATAGGTGTCATCCGCTTCCACGGTCGGCTTGGTGAACAAACAGGCGCTGACGCGGCCATCCGGGAATCTGCTGCCGCCGAACAGATAAAGGCATCGTTTTACCAGATCATAGTTTCGGAAGGAGATATAATTGGTCAGAGCCTGAAGACGAAAATCCCCCACCCACAGCCGGCGGTCACGTTTCGGGCCGTCTTCAAAAACTTCCTGCATGCAATCAGCCAGAGTCTTCAGGCTGACGGAATAGATCCGGTCCAGCTTTTCATCCCCGGTGTTTATCATCTGTGCTCTGGCTGTCTCTGCAGCTGTCTCCGTCATGCATTCGGCATGTTTGACCAAAAGCTTATATTTGGGGGAAGTATCCATCATGGTGATCTTCAGGTAGCGGAATGCATAACGCCGCGGAAGTGTCAGCCTGGCCGGCAGCACATCAACATGCACATACTCCTCCTGAATCCAGCTTTTGGAGAGCCAGCCGGCATATTCCAGAGAGTTTTCACTCAGTTCCCGGAAGTTTTCCGCAAACTTCAGCTTCAGAAAAGCCGGTGCATCCGGGTGGCTGCCTGAGTAAGACAGCTCCAGTGTGACATGACCAACCATATGCTCGCCAAAGTCCAGGCAGATGTTTTCACCTTTTCCCATGGTGATGTGCGGCAGCTGGTGCAGCACAAGGTCATTCTTTTCTGAACTGTAGCGCTCCTTTAGCTTGAAAGCGCCGATCGGCTCCTTGATTGCGTGGTGCAGGACCGGTTTCAATTCCTCTGCCCTGGCCAGCAGGCGGGCATCTCCCGTCGGATAAAAATCCGGTATGATCGAAATAAGTGCCATTTCTTTCCTCTCTCAGAAAATTCTCTGCAGCAGATTATACAGGGCAAGATGCCAGTTTCCCATGGAGTGATACCGCATGGGGAAGACGTCAAGATCCGTGTTGACTCCTGTGATCAGCCTCGGCTCGATGGACAGCAGCCCGTCGGTATCCTGCAACTGGCGCGGCAAGGCAAAATCAAATACGCCGGAGCTGATATACAAATAGTGACTCGGCAGATCCCGGAAGGCTTCACTCCGGATGGTCTCCTCGAAATACGCCCAATCCGTCCGGCTGCCGCTGAAGGTGCCAAACCAGGAAAACCAGTCAAGGCTGCCGCAGAAGACAGAATGGTAGGTCGTCACTGCTCCGCGTGAAAGGCCTGCAAAAGCCCGGTGGTCCCGCGAGGCGGCAAATCCGGCTTCGTCAATCGTCTCTGCCCAGGTGGTATATTTCCCTTCCACCGCAGGCATCAGATCGTTGCGCAGTTCTTCGCGGAAGGAGTAGGTCAGCGGATCAAGCCCTGTATCCCGGAAGTCATCTTCTACGTAAAATGTCGGCGTCACGACAATCAGTGGGGCGACATCACCGCGGTCAATCATGTTGTCCAGCATGGTTTTATTGTAAGAGTGCGTGCTCAGCCAGTAATTCTCGTCATCCCCGGTGCCGTGCATCAGATAGAGGATGTTATACGGTTTGCTCTCATCGTATCCGTATGGCAGATAGACAAGCGCTCGCTTCTGTACATCGCGCCCGTCAGACCCGTAGGCTTTTGTGTCATAGAGGAGCTCTTCCACCGTCCCGGCATGGTCACACGGCGCGCTGTCCAGCGCTGTCGGCACTGCCCACATCGTGTGCCGTGCATGGCCTTCAGCCTGTTTGTCCTTTGTCGTCCAAACACCCCAAACTGCAAGAGCGGAAGCGCTGATGCATACGCAGAGAATCAGCTCAAGAACCGGAATGGTCCGATGTTTTTCTTTCTTTCGGATCATCACAATTGCTCCAAACACGACAGATGCCGCCGCTGCCGCCATCTGCACCCAGAAGCCCCAGTTATAGCTCGTTGTCTCCGCATAATTGGTGGTGTTGGCAAGCACGAATGCCAAAACAGCCGTTACAAGATTCAACCAGGGCATTCTGCTCCTCCACGCAGCAACCGCGAGGAGCACAAACACTGTCTCAATAATCAGCATCGTCACCGTCGCTTCCAGAGAACCGAGCCTAAGGTATCCGAATACCTCCGCCAGCCCCATTGCGCCGATGACGATCATTGCAGTGAATAACATATTGTCTGTTCTTGAACTTTTCATATTTCCCCCTGGTTTTGAAAGCCCGTTTTTTGCCGGACCACTATAAAATATTCAAACAAAGTTGTCAACCCTCAGGAAGCATCATTTCTTGTCAGGTCCTGCACCCATTTATACTTCCGAAAGTGAAACATGACCCAGGGAATCTTTCCCACTTCATCAAGGCAGGTACAGGCATATACCGCCAGCACATGCCAGTGAAAGACGAATGCCCCCAGCAAGGCCAGCGGGATGGCAAGCCCCCACATGCAGACTGCCAGACTGTACATGTCAAAGAGGGTGTCGCCTCCCCCGTCCAACACGCCGTTGATCGTCACGGTGTTGACGCACCTGCCAATCATATAAACTCCCATGATCAGCATCATTCCTGTCAGATAACTGTGTGCCTGATCAGACAGGATTACCATGCGCACTACCAGAGGCGTCAGAGCAAACACGATCGCCGTGGAAGCGAACCCGATCACCCAGGAGATATTTTTCAGTTTGATTCCGTATGCCTTTCCTTTTTCCAGATTTCCGGCTCCCAATTCATTGCCCACAATGATCCCGGCAGCACTGCCGACGCCGTTGCAGGCGCAGCAGATCAGATCGCGGATTACTGCCGCAACAGAATTTGCCGCAGCCGCATCGACGCCCATATGCCCCAGAATTGCCGTATAGGAAGTAAAGCCGACGCCCCAGAAAAGGGACCCTCCCATCAACGGCATGCACTGTCTGCGGAAATCCGCTGCCAGCAGTCGGCTCCCTCTCAGCAGCTTCTCCCACGCAGGGCGCAGGTACCCCTTCTGAAAAGAGAAACCAACGCACAGCGCCAGCTCAATCACTCTTGCCAACGTTGTTGCAAGCGCCGCCCCGCGAGCATTCATCCGCGGCGCGCCCAGAAGCCCGAAAATGAACACAGCATTAAAGAGAATATTCAGCACTACCGCTGAAGAGCTGATGAATGCGTTAGGCCCCACATGATCTGTAATTTTCATTACTGTCAGATAGCTCTGTGAAATCCCCGTGAGCAGATAACTCCATCCCGCGAGGCGCAAATAGGCGCTTCCGATTGCAATCAGATCCTTGTCAAGGGTAAAAACCATCATCAGTTTCTCCGGGATCAACTCACACCCGGCAAAAAACACCAGCGAGAGAATCCCGCAATAACGCAGCATCATACTGAAAAGCTCCTGTATGGTCTTCCAGTCTCCTTTGCCGAAATACTGCGCTCCCAAAATAGCTCCCGCACCGGTAATCGCCATGAGAAACATATTCTGCACAAACTGGATCTGGGTGGCAAGGGAAACTGCCGTCATCTCCTCCTGTGCCACCTGCCCGAGCATCAGAGCATCGCCGGCTGCTACCAGGGCAAGCATCAGGCTCTGGATCACGATCGGCATCGACAGCGTATAAAGCCGTTGATAAAATGCTTTGTTATCAATTGTTGCCATAAACACCTTTTCTAAAAAACTGCCTGAAAACCCAGGCAATTCTCTGTTCCTTCGAAATGAGCACATTATAAAGAATCCCGACGGAAATGTAAAGCATCTTCCCGGAAAATTCGGCTTTCCATGCTGCTTATCTTTTTCTTCTTTTGCAAAATTACTGTTGAAAAAAAAGTTCTTTTGCTCTATACTCTCACCACTATGAACAAACAGATGAATCACCAAATTCCGAAAAACCTGACCGCCCCATATGCTCTCATTCAGGCCTCGTTCTGGATGAGCTTCTGCACTGCCGTCAGTTTTGCATCCGTTTATCTTCTCGGCCTTCATTATACCAATTCAGAGCTTGGGTTTGTTCTGGCAGTCGGTAACCTTCTCGGCGCTTTATTCGGCCCGGAGCTCTCCGCCTGGGTTGACCGCTCCGATACGGTTTCCGCCTCTCTGTTGATCCCTCCGGTTCTTGCCTTACAGGCCACTGCTCTTGTTATTCTGATTCTGTTCCCGGTGAAGGGGATCGTCACCACTGTCGTATATATTCTGTATATTGCCTTTACGTTGACGGTCAATTCTCTCAATCTCAAGCTTTATTCTGATGCTGTTTATTACGGTTTATCGATCAATTACGGGCTTGCCCGCGGGATCGGTTCTGCCGCTTATGTGCTTCTTTCCTCGTTTCTGGGGATTTTGATTGAGAGGATTTCCCTTCGGTTGGTACCTGTTTCGGGATTGCTGATGTGTGCCTTTCAATTTGCCGCTTACCTGATGATCCGGCACGATCTTCCTTCCGTTTCAACCGCTTCGAATCATCCGGAAGGGAAAGCTTCCTCCATGATCGGGTTTTTCCGCAGCAACGGCAAGTTTACCGTTTTGTTGGTGGGGGTTGCGCTGCTTTTTTGTTCACACAACATCATTGTCACCTTTCTCATCAATATTACGAACAACGTCGGTGGTGATACCAGTGACATGGGGCTGATCAATGCCTTCATGGCCGCGATGGAAATCCCCATCATGATGCTCTACCACACGCTCTTCGGAAAACGGCGCCCCGGTGGGTTGATGCGCGTTGCTTTTGTCTTTTTCATTCTGAAAGCATCTGCTGTTGCTCTGGCGCGCAGCATCCCCTCCCTGTTGGCCGCTTTTGTGTTGCAAGCTCCGTCTTTTGCACTCTATACTTCGGCAATTGTCCCATACGTGGGAGAAGTGATCCCTTATGAAGATTCTGCCAAAGCGCAAAGCCTTGCCTATACCATGACGACAGTCGGCAGCGTTCTTGCCAGTATCATCGGCGGTTTTCTCTACGATCGTATTTCGGTAACTGCCACGCTTTGGGTGGCATTCGGCATCTGTACGGTCGGGGCACTGGTCTCTCTTTCCGGTGTTCGAAACGGAAAATAGTCTTCCCCGGTTTTGCTTCGTCTTCCTGTCTGTTTTCTACAAAAACAGGCAGGGATTTTTGTTGACTTTGCCGAAAAAAATTCGTTCTCTGTAAATTCTATTTTAAAATTCACCGGATTCATAGTATAATAATAGTTCCATACGATCTTCCGGCAGTCCGGATACCAAGAGGCAACTATGAAGAATGAAATTCTGATCACAATGAAAGACGGCGAGGCGCTCCTCCGCGCGCATGACGGTGACTGTGCCCTTCTCTACCTCTGGCAAGCCTTCACAGGCAGCCACGATCACGAGCAGGCTGCAGCCGACTTGTGCATGACGCTTGCCCAGGTGCAGAATGCTTCTGAAAAGCTTGGCAGAATGAAGCTTTCGGATTCTGTCGTGCCGTCTCCGGAATCGGAGCGGCAAAGTGAGGTGTCTGCGCCCGCACAAGCGGAAGAATTTCCTCTTCCTGCAGAAGAATTGCCGGAATACACGTCTGCAGAAATCGAGGCATGCTCCAACAACGACAGCGGTTTTAAAGCAGTGTTGGATGCCACGCGCCAGATTCTCGGCAAGCAGCTTAACCGGCATGATATGAGCCGTATGCTTGGCATCTACAATCATCTCGGCCTATCTGCCGAAGTCATTTATGTGCTCCTGCACTACTGTGCCGATCTCTACCACGGTCCGGAAGGTGCCGCCCGCAAGCCGACCATCAGTTCCATTGAACGGGAAGCCTTTGCATGGGCG